>JBBSUS010000052.1:0-9137 GCA_038234195.1 Hyphomicrobiales bacterium
GGAACGGTCCTGTGCCCAGCGGCTGCTGGTTCAGCTGCGGCATCTGGCCGTTCTTCTGCAGCTGATCGGCATATTCCTTCGACATGATCGAGGAGAAGTCCATCGCCAGATCGGCGATGAACGGCGCTTCGGGATGAGCCAACGTGAACTTCACCGTCATGTCGTCGACCTTCTCGACCGACTTGATCAGATCGGGAAAGCCCATGCCCGCCGCATACTCGTAGCTGGCACCCGCCACATAGGCATTCCAGGGATTGTCCTTGTTCAGCTGCCGGTCGAAGGAAAACACCACGTCATCGGCGTTCATCTCGCGGGTCGGCGTGAAGAAGTCCGTCGTCTGGAACTTGACACCCGGGCGCAGCTTGAAGGTGTAAACCGTGCCGTCCTTGGAAACATCGTAGGATTCGGCGAGACCTGGCTCGGTTTCGGTGGAGCCATGCTTGAACTCGACCAACCGGTTGTAGACCGTGCGCGATGACGCGTCGAAGGTCGTGCCGGCCGTATAGAGCGCCGGATCGAAGCCCTCGGGCGAGCTTTCCGAGCAATAGACGAGGGTCTTGGCCGAGGCGGCCGAACCGAGCGCCAGCGTCAAGGCGGTGGCGGCAAGCAGCCGGGTGACGAGTTTCATGAAGGGCGTCTCCATCGATCTACGATGGCGGGCTTCAGCGCCCGCCGAAGGTCGCTATCCGACACGTTCGGCGGTTTCCATGCAAGCACAATTTTTGACCAATCATTCGAAAACGATGCGCGGCCCCGCCTTCGCCGCACCCGCTCCGGTTTCGAGCTGAGCCAGGGTTCGAGCGGCCATCTCCTTGTAGATCGCGGCATGAACACCGTCGGGCTCTGACACGACGATGGGCTTGCCACTATCGGAGGTTTCTCGGATCGCCATCTCGAGCGGCACCTCCCCTAAGAAGGGCACGCCCAGCCTTTCCGCCTCGGCCTTGGCCCCGCCATGACCGAAGATGTCGTATCGGTTTCCGGTGTCCGGGGCGATGAAATAGCTCATGTTCTCGACGATGCCGAGCACCGGCACCTCGACCTTGCGGAACATGGCCAGCCCTTTCCTCGCATCGATCAGGGCCAGATCCTGCGGGGTCGAGACGATCACCGCACCGGCGAGCGGCACCTGCTGCGCCATGGTCAATTGCGCGTCTCCCGTGCCCGGCGGCATGTCGACGACGAGCAGGTCGAGCGGCGCCCACTCGACCTCGCGCAGCATCTGCGTCAGCGCCGACATGACCATCGGCCCGCGCCAGATCATCGGCACCTCCTCGTCGACGAGAAACCCCATCGACATCGCCTTGAGCCCATACGCTTCGAGCGGGATCATCGTGCGCCCGCCGGCCGATTTCGGCTTGTCCTTCAAATTCAGCAGCCGCGGAATGGACGGCCCATAGATGTCCGCGTCGAGGATGCCGACCTTGAGGCCGATGGCGGCAAAGCCGAGGGCCAGATTGACCGCCGTCGTCGACTTGCCGACACCGCCCTTGCCAGAAGCGACGGCGATGATCTTGTCGACGCCCGGAATTCCGGGTTTCTGTCCGGCCGGCCGCTGCGGGGCCGGACCGCCTGCAGGGCCATTTCCGGGCCGGATCGCCTGGCCGGGCCGAGCGGCCGCCGGACCTGGCTGAGCGCGCGCAGCCGCCGGAACCGAACGCGAAGGAGCCGGAGTCACCGTCTGGGCTGTGGCCTGAGATCCTGCAGTCTTTTCGGCCGTCAGCGCCACGAGCGCGCTGTCGATGCCATCAATTGCGGCAACGCGCGTCTCCACCTGGCGGCAGAAGGGTTCAAAGGCCTCGGCGGCGGCGGCAGGCACCGACAGCGAGAAAAAGGCCTTGCCGTCGGCGATGAAGATGTCGGAGACCATGCGACGCGAGACGACATCGCCCTGCCCGTCCGGCGCGGGCATTGTCTTCAGAATCGCCTCGATTTCGCTCTTCTGCGCCTGGCTCAATTCTCATCTCCCTTTCGAAGTCGCGGGGGTCGTCAGCCCTTGTCACAGTTCCGATCACACGGGTCCGATCACACGGGCGGCGTCGCTTTCACGGGACGTGGCCCGGCTCGACGCAATTTGCAACCGCGACAGTGTGATCGGCTGCCGAAGCGCCCAAAGTTGCCCTATACTGCACTGATGAAACATTCGCCCGACCGCCCCTTCGCAGCGCCACCTCCGGTCGACGGGGCATCCGCCACACCGTCGACAGGCGCGGCATCTCAAACCCTCGACACCGAAGCCACGAAGCTGACCCAGCCCGTCGACGCAGCCGCAAGGCGCCTTGCCCGCGGTTTGCTGCGTAGCGCCCGCGAGGCGGCTCTCGCCGTTCTGCGGCCGGGTGACGGATACCCGGCGGCGAGCCGCGTGCTCGTGGCGACAGATTTCGCGGGCAGACCCATCCTCCTGCTCTCCGGCCTTTCGTTGCATGCACGCGCGCTCGGCGTCGACCGACGTTGCTCGATACTCGTCGGGTCGTCCGGCATGGGCGATCCCCTCGCTCATCCGCGCATGACCCTTTTCGCCGATGCCCACCGTATCGGACCGGACGATCCGGAGCGGGAGGCGCTGCGTGAGCGCATGCTGGCGCGGCATCCGAAAGCGGACCTCTACGTCGATTTTCCGGACTTCTTCTTCGTACGTCTCGAGCCGATCGGCGCCTCGCTGAACGGCGGCTTCGCCAAGGCGTTCGAGCTGCGACCAGACGATCTCGTCGATGCGGCGGCGCCAGAGCTCCAGGCATCGGCGATCCGGGCGCGCGACCATATGAACGCCGACCACGCTGGATCGATCGACGAGATCGCAAAGATGAACGGCTTCGATGGCGCCGGCTGGCGGATCGCAACCATGGACAGTTGGGGCTTCGAGATCGCGCGTGGAGATATCATCCAGCGGATCGAATTTTCGCAGCCAGCCGATCCGCTGGCGGGCGGCTATCGCAGTGCGTTAGTGGCTCTGGTCGCGAACTCAGCCGCACATTGACGCGCTACGGCGCGACATAACCGTCCGGGCAGTTCGCGCGGAACCGACGCTTGTTAGCGCCGCGAACATAGATGCACTGGCCGGGATTGTTGGCCGCCTGGCCGAGGACGTTGTCGCCCGGCTGCACGACGGGGTCGGCAATCTTTCCCACCTTGAACGGAGCCACATCGGCGTCTGCCAGCCCGAACACCGCGCCGAGCACGGCCGGGCGGCCGGACTGCGAATTGCCGCATCCTGTCAAACCTGCCACCGCCGTCAGCACCATAACCGTCCAGATTCGCGATATCGGAAGCGTCGGACACTGGCTTTGGCGTTCGAGTGGGCTTGAGGCAGGCTGGATCAATCGTTCAGTCCTTCGAAACATCGGAAACGCGATGCACCACTTTGCCCGGATGAGGCCCAGCCCGCAACGGGCAGAATGTATGACGGCGCACCAGTGCCGTCGTTGGAACGCAAGGGCATTTGTGACGTCGAGCGTGCGCCCCAAATCCTCACGGACAGACTGAAGCAGCAGTGGAAGGGAACGGACGGCGCGATACAAAAAAGCCGCCGGGTTCGACCCCGACGGCGTTCAACGTCACGCCGAAGCGCGACCTGATTTCAGTAACCCGATGGGCAACGGTAGACGTTGCCGTCCGAGTAGCGGCAGTAGCCCGGACGCGACTGCGAGCGACCCAGGACATTGCCTGCGATCGCACCTGCGCCTGCACCCAACGCACCGCCAACGAGGGCACCGGTTGCGTTGCCGCTGACGCCGGCACCAATGGCTGCGCCGCCGAGCGCACCGAGCCCCGCGCCACCCGCCGTATAGCGATCCTCAGTCGTGCAGCCGGCACCGGCCAAGGTCAACGCCGTGATAGCGACGAGCGACAATTTCTTGAACATGATCAACCTCTCCAAACTTCGTCCCGGTGATGAATGCGCAACGCGCCCACTTGGTTCCAAGTGAGACGAACATATTCTTCTCAACTGAGCCGGCAACCCTACGCGCGGCGTCAAATTCCAAACAATCCGACGGCGCATCTCATCGACCGCGCATCTGCTGATGAGAATCTCGCCACAGATAAGCGCAGCACGATTTTAGCCGACCAATCTGCAATCATACCCAAAATCGGAGGTTGGCCCGCGGCTAAAGCCAGTCTTGGCCCATCGCGGTGTCGCCAGCAACGACGGAGAGATGAGGACGCAGCATTTACCGAGAGGCGACCATCTGCGGATCGGTGTTGAACGTGATCAACAACTGGCCTTGACGGCTCACCGCCCAATCGATCGTGGCGGATTGCTCGAACACCGAAGGATCGACAGCCTTGCAGGCGCCCAACACTTGGCGGTCAGCTGCGTCCGTCAATCGAATCTGGAGGGGAAGGTCTCGCTGGCATTCGGCCACGGAGTGATACGCCGGAACGGGCACCGGAATTTCGGTGCAACTTGTGGCGTTGCCTGAACATCCAACCAACAACATGAACGCCGCAATCTGTTCCATCGAAACTCTCCTTCGGCTACCAAACGTGCCGAAGAGGAACTCGTTCCGATTTTTCGCTTGACAGCGCCACAAAAAGGATTGGTTGGTTCTGCAACCATTCCGACCGATTGCGATCACCGAGCGGCAGAATTGATTTTTGGCCCCTGCGGTTCAGCGCAGATGGCTCTCTAGCGGACAAACAAGAAAGAACGGTCCTAGCGTCCGATGCGCGTACCTTCCGGCTTTAGCGGTTCGGCAGCGATCGTATCGGTCATCTCGAACTGCGCCTCCGGGATCACCAGCCGGTAACGAATGCCGTCGACGAGATATTCAAGCTCGGCCTCGCCGCCGACCGCATTCGGAACGATCCGTTCGAGCGTCGACGTGCCGAAGCGCGGATCGCGCTCGGAGCGCACGCGCGGCCCATTGCGCTCCTGCCAGTCCAAAATCAGCACCGTCTCGCCGTCGCGCTCCTCGAAACGGGTCGAGATATCGACCTGTCCGCCAGGCACCGATAACGACCCGTACGAGGCCGCGTTGACAGCGAGTTCGTGCAAAGCCAGGCCGACATGCAACGATGCGGTTGGCGAGAGATAAACATTGTGCGCGTCGACGGAAATCTGTTCCATCCCGTCCGGCGCGTAGCGCTCCACCTGCAGGATGACGAGGCTTTCCATGTCGGCACCGCGCCAGTCGGTGTCGGTGACGATGTCCTGGGAATAAGCGAGAGACTGGATGCGACCGCGGAACCGCACCAAAAATTCGGGCACTGTCACAGAATGACGGGCGGTCTGGCTTGCAAGGCTTTGAATGATCGCCAACAGGTTCTTGGAACGGTGGGACAATTCCCGAAGCAGCGTCTTCAGAGTCTCTTCGCGACGCTTCTGATCGGTGATTTCAACGCAGGTCCCCAAGACGCCGCAGATGATCCCGTCCGCCTCCCTGTCGGCATCAACACGAATATCGTACCAGCGTACGGACGATCCATGGCTTATCGCCAGTTCGAAACGCGCCGGCTGCCCTGATTGCATGACTGCCAGCTTGGCGCGCTCGGAGCGCTCAGCGGCGGGACCGGACAGCACGTCTCGGTCCGATCTTCCCGCCTCGGCCGCTTTCAGCCAGGACTCGCCCGGATTGTAGACCCACCGGTAGCGCAGATCGAGACCCTGCGCGAACACCGACATTTCGGTGCCGCCCAATGCCTTGAAGACTTTCCCCGCAACCATTACCGAAAGCTCGGTCGAAGCACAGGGACGCTATATTGGCTGTACGCCGCGCCGAGCCCGCAGGCCGTTGGCATTCGCCGCTCCAACGATCGAGCGGCAATCCGACCACCCTTCGAACGTCCCGGACGGGACGGATCCTTCAGTCCAGTCGTCATTGCGAAATCGCCTTGCGAAGCGCGGTTCGATCTGGCTGCGATCGGCACCACGCTTGGTCATTTTGAGTGCATCGACCGTGTATCGAGATCCCCCGCCGCGAAAGGACGTGCTCTTACGCGGCGGCACGCCGATCCGTTTCGAAGAAAAGCGCCTGGCTGATCAGCGCCTTGACCATGTCGGGATTGAACGGCTTGGTCACCAGGAACGTCGGTTCCGGTCGCTCGCCGGTCAAAAGCCGCTCGGGAAAAGCGGTGATGAAGATCACCGGCACCGAAACCTTGGCAAGGATATCGTTGACAGCGTCGATCCCCGAACTGCCGTCGGCCAGCTGGATATCGGCGAGCACCATGCCGGGCTGCTGTTCGTCGAACAGCTTGAGAGCTTCCTTTTGGGTGCGGGCGATGCCGGTCACCGAATGCCCCAGGCTTTCGACCATCTGCTCGATATCCATCGCGATCAGCGGCTCATCCTCGATGATCATGATCTTGGTGGAGACCTGTCGTCCGATGTCGGAGCTGGCCTTGTCGATCAGGCTGGAGAATTCCGCCTCATCGACGCCGAGAATGTGCGCCGCCTCGTTCGTCGTAAAACCCTCGACGGCAACCAACAGGAACGCCTGACGGGGGAGTGGCGAAATCGCTTTCAAATTGCGCGACGCACGTTCTTCCCAAGCCGACGTCGGGGCATCCTCGCGAATGTTGACCTCGACCGACTGCCAAAGAGACGAGAATAGCTTGTAGAGCGAAATCCGCGGCGTCTGGTCGTTCGGAAACAGATCCGGATCGGCGATCAACGCTTCAAGAACGGCGGCGACATAGGCATCGCCGCTGGATTGCGCACCGCTCAATGCGCGAGCGTAGCGTCTCAAATACGGAATGTGAGGCGCTATGCGTGATGACATCGACATGAATACTCCCCTCGTGTCGACCGGGAACAGAAACCGTGACACGTCAAACTCAAGGCATCGCAGAAGGTTCCGACGTCGGGAACCATCCGAACCGACCCACGTTGTCGGCATTCGGTTGGGACGGCGCGATCGTCGCGATCCGGCTGACGCCAAGCATACGCCGGTTCGACAGTTCCGAAATTGGTTCGTTGTCCGGGGAAGGCAAGAGGTATGGAACGATGGATTTCTCGAACGACGCAGAGGCACACATCTTTCTCAACATGCGGCTTCCAAGCCGAACATCGTGGCGGACATCGTTTCGATGAATCTGCAGACTCCGAGACAACCTTTCGAAATACCTCTGGGGATAATCTCTCACACGCTTGTCGCTGGCCGAGTTGGCTCTAGCTGCAAGTCGATGTTGGAGTACAGGTTCAAGAGCGTTCTATGACAGATGAACATCAAGCGATCGAACGGTCGCTCCATAACGACAGGCTCCACAGAAGCGGGCCCGCCGGTCTCGAAACAGTGGCACGTTTCGATGGACGGGCGTAGGATGAAGGACGACGACGTGGACATTTCGAATTCGCCACAACCCGAGACACGGCGTGGCGGCGAGGCGGTTCAAGCTGCGATCGGCAAACGTCTCAAGGCGTATTATGACGATGTCGCAAGCGAGCCGGTGCCGGATCGCTTCCTCTCCCTCCTCGACGCGCTCGACGCCGCTGAATCGGCGGCGAAGGGTCGTGGCGACGCGTGAGTTTATTTCGATGACCGATCAAGCCGACTTCCGTCGCGAGCTCATCGCTATCATTCCCAATCTACGTGCATTCGCCGCGTCTCTCTCCGGCTCGTTCGATCGGGCCGACGATCTCGTGCAGGAGACGTTGGTGAAGGCGTGGGACAAACAATCATCCTTTCAGCCCGGCACCAATCTGAAAGCCTGGCTCTTCACCATCCTTCGCAACGAGTTCTACACCCAGATGCGCAAGAAGGGCCGCGAGGTTCAGGATGTGGACGGAATCCATGCAATGCAGCTTGCGGGACATCCCGAGCAGCATGGTCATCTGGACCTTCAGGATTTCCGCAAGGCGCTCGACCTGCTGCCGGACGATCAGCGAGAAGCGCTGATCCTGATCGGTGCATCCGGCTTTTCATACGAAGAAGCGGCCGAAATCTGCCATTGCGCCGTCGGGACGATCAAAAGCCGCGTTTCGCGTGCGCGCACCCGCATCGCCGAAATCCTCGGTATCGAGGGAGACGGCGAGTACGGGCCCGATTCGATTTCCTCGCAGATCATCGGCGTGGCGCCTGCGGCCTGAGGCACTCGCGAAAAGATCGTCGCGGCAGCGGCGTCACGACGGAACCTCGGCGCCTTCAAGACAGTTTGACAGAGCAACTGCTTCAGTCTTGCCGATTGCGGCGAGACTTACTTTTTCATTCATGACAGCGTGAGGCCATCCATGTCCGATACCCCGAACAACGACTTCAGCGGCGCGAACTCATCGCCGGCCGGCAATCCGGATCTGGAGGCGCAGATCGCGCAGCTTCGCGCTGATATTGCGGGGATTTCCGAGTCCGTGAAGACGATCGCCACCGAGCGCAGCAACGGCATGAAGGATCAGGCCTATGCAATCGGCGACGACGTGCGTGAGCGCGGCGAGCGTTACATGCGTCAGGCACAGGATGCCGCATCCGATCTGGAAGATCAGGTCAGCGACAAGATTCGCTCCGAGCCGATCAAGAGCATGTTTATCGCCGCGGCGGTGGGTTACCTCTACGCCCGGCTGTTCCGCTGAACATGATCGGCGGACTCATTTCCACGCTGCTTCTGGGAGAAGCGGGCACGTATTTTGCCCGCCTCAAGAAGATCGTCGGCCTGTACGCGGTCATGGCGATCTTCGCCCTTTGCATGCTCTTCTCGCTTCTGGCTTCGCTCTACATCTACCTGGCACAGCGCTTCGGCGCGCTCGAAACCGCACTCGGCTTTTCGGCGGGTTGGTTCGTTCTTGTCGTGCTGGCCTGGATTTTGGTGATCGTTGCAAGACGGCGGCCGGCCAAGCGGGCTGACGACCGGCTGAAGCGCGACATTGCCTCGATCGCCGGGGTTGCGGCGCTTTCGAACGCGGGTCTCATGCTGAAGCAGGTCAAGCGTCGCAAGAGCTTGCTGCTGGTGCCGATCGCCGCGGTTGCCGGCTGGGCAGTATGGCGCAGCATCGATACCTATCGGCAGGACCGCTGAAGCGCGCGGGATCACCTTAGCGCGGGCTTCTTCAGGTCGGCGTCCACTTTTCTGTGCGCGTCCAGGGCGCGCTTGTGACGCGGCGCCCGGACAATAGGAAGGCTTACCTCGGTGACCTCCCGCCGGTGGCCGCCCTCGTCGGCCGACCGAAAGCAACCTTTGATCGTCGATGCTTTCGCGCTCGGCGA
>JBBSUS010000053.1:0-8760 GCA_038234195.1 Hyphomicrobiales bacterium
AACCTCGATCCCCATCCGCTCCGCCTGCGACTGCACGGGCGATGGCGTCAGCGTCAGGCCGCGGCGACCGGCCCTGCGCGGCGGCTGGGTGTAGACCGCGGCGATGTCGTGGCCGGCCTGATGCAGCGCCGACAGCGTCGGCACCGAAAAGGCGGGCGTGCCCATGTACACGAGGCGCAGGCTCATCGCTGCTTTCCTGGAGCCTGCGTTTCCTCGCGCTCCGTCACGCGGCTCAGGCCTGCGCCTGCTTGGCAAGCTTAATGAACTTCTTCACCACCATGTTTTTCTTCAACTTCGAAATGTGATCGATGAAGAGAACACCGTTCAGATGGTCGATCTCGTGCTGCAGGCAGGTTGCCAGGATGCCGTCGGCCGTTTCCTCATGCAGCTTGTCGTCCAGCCCCAGATAGCGCACCGTCACCGTCGCGGGGCGCTCCACCTCGGCGTAATAATCCGGGATCGACAGACAGCCTTCCTCATAGACGTTGCGCTCCTCGGAGTGGCCCAGGATTTCCGGATTGAGGAAGATGCGCGGCGTCTTGTCCTCGCCCTCCTTCGCGACATCGATGACCAGCATCCTGAGAGGCTCGCCGACCTGAATGGCAGCCAGACCGATGCCCGGTGCATCGTACATCGTCTCCAGCATATCGTCGGCGAGGCGCTTGACGCGCTCGTCCACCGTCTCGATCGGCTTCGACGTCTGCCGCAGGACCGGGTCCGGCAGGATGATGAGGGTTTTGATCGTCATGGCGGTCAGGTAATCGCTGGCGTGGGACCGGTCAATCTTCTGCGGGTTTTCTCCTTTGCATCAATTGCCTCTTGCGCAAATGTTCCTGTTTTGATCTAGTCGATGGACGCGTTTTTTGTGAATGTCGGCTGCAGCGCCCGATGCGCACCGCCGCAAGGAAACTGCCCAGCGCCATGGATGCCAACCGCCTGTCCCAGATGCTGTCGTCGCCCGTCGCGCTGCCGGGTGGGCTGGTGATGTCGATCGGAACGCTCGGGCTTCTCGCGCTGCTGGCGATCGTCGTCGTCGCGTGGCTGCGTTCACGATCCCAGCTACGGCGCCTGCGCGAGGACGCCGAACTTCGGCGCGAGGACGAGGAGGGGCGGGCCGCCGAGCAGATCGATGCCGTCCTGAAATCCCAGGCCGAGATAACCGGGCGCATGCAGACCATGGCGGAAATCTTCGGCGCCCGGCAGGCAGACCTCACCCGCACGATCGCCGAGCGTTTCGACGGTCTGTCGACGCGCGTCGGCCAATCGATCCGCGACACGACGACCCTGACCAACACGTCGCTGTCGCAGCTGGCGGAGCGGCTGGCGGTGATCGATCGGGCGCAGGGCGAAATCCGCGGTCTCGCCGGCGAGGTGGTTCGGCTGCAGGACATCCTTTCCAACAAGCAGACCCGCGGCGCTTTTGGGGAAGGGCGGATGCACGCCATCGTGGCCGACGCGCTGCCGGCGGCAAGCTACTCTTTCCAGGCGACGCTCTCCAACGGCAAGCGGCCGGACTGCCTCATCCTGATGCCCAACGGTGCTCCTTCGCTGGCGATCGACGCGAAGTTTCCGCTCGAAGCCTATTCGGCACTGCGCGCGGCCGAGACCGACGAGGCCCGCGCCTTCGCTGCCAGCCGGCTGCGACGCGACATGGATGTTCACGTGAAGGCGATCGCGGAAAAATATCTGATCCCCGGCGAGACCCAGGACACCGCCTTTCTGTTCGTCCCGTCCGAGGCAGTCTTCGCCGAATTGCACGAGCGCTTCGAGGACATCGTCCAGAAGGCCTATCGGGCGCGGGTGGTGATCGTGTCGCCCTCGCTGCTGCTTCTGTCGATCCAGGTCGTCCAGGCCATCCTGAAGGATGCCCGCATGCGCGCTGAGGCGGGTCGCATCCAAAAGGAGGTCCGGCTGCTCGGCGAGGATCTGGTGAGGCTCGACGCCCGCGTCGCTGCTCTGAAGACGCATTTCGGCCAAACCGGGCGCGACATCGATCAGATCCTGACCTCGACGGAAAAGCTGATTCGGCGCGGTGAGCGGATCGAGGCCGTCGAACTTGGAGACGATGTCGCCGAGGCTCCGTCGGAAAACGAGCGGCCGCCCGAGCGCCAGCCACAGGTCAACCTCGGCGGTTGAAGTTTCGCATTGTCTTCAATCTTTGCCGGACCGGGAAAGCATTCGGACACCGCGACAGACGAAGGTCTTGGAGTCGATTAAGAAAAAGTAAAGTGGCCGGGATCGAATCCGCCGTCGCCGCGTTCTTTAACCATATTGGGTATAAGAGGGGATGATCATGTCGCGCTTTGCGCCGGTCATGTTGGCGGTTCTGGGGTTGGTGGCTTTGCCGCTGCGCCAGAACGTTGTCGCCGCTCCCCTTTCCTCGACTGCCAATGTCTCCAAGGATGCCGTTGCGCAGGTCGCAGCGCCGTCCGTCACCGACCTCTCCGTTGCCTACAACGCACAGACGGATGCCGATTTCCGCAAGGGCCTTCAGGTTCGGCTGGCATGGTCGGGAGACTATTCGGGCGCTTTCGATGGCGACATCAATGCGGCGACCCTTCGGGCCATTCGTGATTTCCAGGCGCGGCACGGGATGACCGCCGATGGCGTGATTTCCGAGCCCATGCTGAAGGGCCTGATCGCGGCGTCCGACGAGGTCGAGAGCCGATACGGCCTGTCGCTTCTCGCCGATGCGGACACCGGAGCGACCGCCGCCATTCCTACGGCTCTCGTAGCGGATATGGGCAAGACGGAGATGGGGCATCTGTGGCGTTCCGCCGATGGCGCCCTCGAAGTCGAAACCGTCCGGATCGCCGATACGGGCCAGACCCTCTCGGGCCTCTACCAGATCCTCAGTACGCCGACCGCCGAGCGCAGCGTTGCCAATTCTCAATTCGGTGGTGACTGGTTCACCTTGGATGGAACGGAAGCCGGCCGTGCCTATACGATGAAGTTCGAAGGCCGCGGTGGCGACCTGCGCGGCTTCTCGGTGTCTTATTCGGCAGATATGGCTGATCGCGCCGAACCTTATGTGGTCGTCGCCCAGAACCTGTTCGATCCCTATGCCGGCGAGCCGGACGCAGCGCTCGTCGCATCCAACGATCCCAAGGCATTCTCGACATTGCTCGCCCGCAAGCGGGGCGGCGACGAGGCCCAGCGTTATGCAACGGCCTATAGCGATCCTGCGAACCGGCATCTTTTCGAGATGCCCGATGACCAGCTTCGCGGTGCCAGCCCTTCGCCGGTCCCGCGGACTGACGATTTCGACATGGCCGGCACCGGCTTCGTGGTCTCGAAGGACGGCTGGCTCCTGACCAACGCCCATGTCGTGAAGGCCTGTAAATCCGTCGTTGTCGGCGATGGCAACGTCGCGACCCGGACGATCTTCGATCCCGATCATGACTTGGCACTCGTCAAGGTGTCGACAAAGCGCGCCAGTTCGCTCGGTGCGCCGCTTTCGATCTCCGCAGGCAAGCCGCGGCTGGGCGAAGACATCCTGGCTCTCGGCTATCCGCTGCGGTCGATCTTGGCCGATTCGCTGAACGTGACTCGCGGCAACGTGTCGTCGTTGCTCGGCCTGATGAACGACCCGCGCTATCTGCAGATTTCAGCCCCGGTGCAGCCCGGCAATTCCGGTGGACCGCTGATCGATCTCGCCGGCCGCGTCGTCGGCGTCGTGACCGCCAAGCTGAATGCGGTGGCCGTCGCCGATGCGACGGGCGATATCCCGCAGTCGATCAACTTTGCGATCCGCCCCGATGCCGTGACGCAGTTCCTCTCCACCAACAAGGTTGCCTTCACGATCGCTGATGCAGGAGCCGCACTTCAAAGCGTGCCCGACGCTACGGCGAAGGTAAAGGATTCCATCCTGCCGATCCTCTGCATCGGCAACTGAACTCGTCGCTTTGCGTGCAGGGATTGCCGTTCTCGATATTGGCGGCAGACAGGATGCTGAGCAGTTGTCGCATTGAAAGCCATGAGGATTGTCGTCGATCTGTCATGGTCGGCGGCAATCTTTTATGCGTGAAGATTTGCGAGAATTTCACGTATCTAATTCTCTTAGACGGCGTCTGTCGTCCGACCTTTGTTGACCAGATGGTCTCGGACCACCAAACCGCGGACCCAATCTGAGGATGGAACGTTGCCGTTGGACGTTCATGCCAATGGAGGCTTTCGATGCCCGACCTTACGACCAACTCCGAGATGATGCGCTCGCAGCAGGACAAGGACACCAGGCAGCATATCAGCCAAGACGAAGCCAACGTGGCGCCAGAGGCTCGAGATACCGACGCCGCGAGTGGCAAAAGCCGCGAGGCCGCCAACGCGGGTGTCGCAGAATTCAAGGAAACGCAGCGCGAGGCGGTGTTCCAGGACAATCAGCCGGAAAAGGAGCAGCTTGGCAAAGGTTCGGGCCAGTCCACCGCGGATCTTGCCGAAAACTCCGTCAAGAGCGAGAGCGGCCAGGCCGGCCTCGCACAGTCCGGACGGTCCCGCCTCGGCGGCTGACGCGACCTCGCCCTTTTCGAAGGGCTTGAAGGTTGTGGCTCCCTGTCGACGCTCACCCGTTTCCAAACCCGTTCGATCGCGGCATAAGGGCATCAGCGCGCGATCGTGGAGGATTGCCGCGCGTATCAGCCGACAGCGTCCGGTCGCCCGACAGCAAACGGCGCACCGGCTCTTCGTCCGGTGACGGCGCGATCTTGAAGAGCGGAGCGTCGCTCGCGCGGGGCTGGTACCGTGCGGCGATCGATGGGGGAGGAGATGCCGTGACAAGCCGTTATCATGAGACCTATCGCACCTGGTCGAAGGACGAAGGCGCCTTCTGGCTCGATGCCGCAAGCCATCTCGACTGGTCTGTGGCGCCGGTAAAGGCCTTCGACGCAGACGCCGGGGTCTATGGCCACTGGTTCCCCGATGGTGAGTGCAACACGTGTTACAACGCCGTCGATCGCCATGTCGCGTCCGGTCGGGGTGCGCAGGCGGCGGTGATCTACGATTCACCGGTCACCGGCACCAAGCGCACGATCTCCTTCGACGAACTGCTTGCGGACGTGACCGCACTCGCGGCCAGTCTTACGGACCTGGGGCTCGTGAAGGGCGACCGGGCCATCATCTACATGCCGATGGTGCCGGAGACGATCGTCGCCATGCTGGCTTGTGCGCGCATCGGTGCGGTGCATTCGGTGGTGTTCGGCGGGTTTGCGGCCAAGGAGCTTGCGACGCGCATCGACGATGCGACACCTAAGCTGATCCTCTCCGCCTCCTGCGGCATCGAACCGACCCGCAAGGTCGAGTACAAGCCGCTGCTCGACAAGGCGATCGAGTTGTCGCGCAACAAGCCGCAGGCGACGATCATCCTGCAGCGGCCCGAGTTGACTTGCGATCTCGTCGAGGGTCGCGACCACGACTGGGACACGCTGCGCCGCAAGGCGCGGGCCGAGATCGAGGCAGGGCGCGAGGTGCCCTGCGTTGCCGTCAAGGCGACCGATCCGCTTTACGTCCTCTACACGTCCGGCACCACCGGCAAGCCGAAGGGCGTCGTGCGCGACAATGGCGGGCACATGGTCGCGCTCCACTGGTCGATGGAGGCGATCTTCGGCGTCAGCGAAGGCGACGTGTTCTGGGCGGCGTCCGACGTCGGCTGGGTCGTCGGGCATTCCTACATCGTCTACGGCCCGCTGCTGAAGGGCTGCACGACGGTCCTCTACGAGGGCAAGCCGATCGGCACACCCGATGCGGGCGCCTACTTCCGGGTGATCGCCGACCACGGCGTCAAGGTGTTCTTCACGGCACCGACGGCGATCCGCGGCATCCGCAAGGAGGATCCCAAGGGCGAACTGGCGGGGCAATACGATCTGTCGAAGTTCGAGGCGCTGTTCCTGGCCGGCGAGCGCGCCGATCCCGAAACGATCATCTGGGCCGAGGATGCGCTGCAGCGGCCGGTGATCGACCATTGGTGGCAGACAGAGACCGGCTGGCCGATCGCGGCCAATCCCAAGGGCCTGGGTTTTCTGGAGGTCAAGCGCGGAAGCCCGGGCGTGATCATGCCGGGATACCGGCTCGATGTGCTGGACGAGACCGGCAAGCCGGTGCCGGCGGGCCAAATGGGCGCCATCGCGGTCCGCCTGCCGCTGCCGCCGGGCGCACTGCCGACACTCTGGCACGCCGAGGATCGGTTTCGCGACGGATATCTGAGCGAATTTCCCGGCTATTACGCCACATCCGACGGCGGCTTCATGGACGAGGATGGCTATCTCTACGTGATGGGCCGGACCGACGACGTCATCAACGTTGCCGGCCATCGCCTGTCGACCGGCGAGATGGAGGAGGCGGTTGCGAGCCATCCTTCGGTCGTCGAATGCGCCGTTATCGGCATGCGCGACGAACTGAAGGGCGAGTTGCCTTGCGGCTTCGTCGTTCTGAAGAATGCCGAAGGTGTCGACCGGGCCACCGTCGAGCGCGAACTCGTGGCGATCGTGCGCGACGCCATCGGTCCCGTCGCTGCCTTCAAGCGGGTGCTGTTCGTCGACAAGCTGCCGAAGACCCGCTCCGGCAAGACCTTGCGGCGCACGATGAAGGCGATCGCCGACGGCGATGATTGCGACATGCCGGCGACCATCGACGACGCCAGTGCGATCGACGGGGTGAAGGCGGCGATGGCGAAGGGGTGAGGGCCTTCTGACGCAATCATTCATTGCTTGAGGCCGGCATCCCCGCCTCTTCGCCGGACCGACGCGTTTGCGTCGTCACAATTTCCGGCTAGAAGCCGCCGCGACGGGTCCTCACCCTCGCCGATCGCGCCGGAGACTATCAAGATGAGCCAGACGCCAACGACCGCCACCCCGGGCACCACCCCGGGTACCATTGCCGGCGTTCCATCCGACAATGGCGAGACCCAGGCTCGGCTGCTGGCCGAGGCGCTGCCCTTCATGCAGGCCTACGAGAACAAGACGGTCGTGGTGAAATACGGCGGCCACGCCATGGGCGACGCGGCGCTCGGCCAGGCGTTCGCCCGCGACATTGCCTTGTTGAAGCAGTCGGGGGTCAACCCGATCGTCGTCCATGGCGGCGGGCCGCAGATCGGCCGCATGCTCTCGCAGATGGGCATCGAATCGCGCTTCGAGGGCGGACTGCGCGTCACCGACGAGGCGACGGTGAAGATCGTCGAAATGGTCCTCGCCGGCTCGATCAACAAGGAGATCGTCGCCCTGATCAATGCCGAGGGCGAATGGGCGATCGGCCTGTGCGGCAAGGACGGCAACATGGTCTTCGCCGAGAAGGCGAGGAAAACCGTCATCGACCCCGATTCGAACATCGAACGCGTGCTCGATCTCGGCTTTGTCGGCGAGCCGGTGGAGGTCGACCGCACGCTGCTCGACCTCTTGGCGCGCTCGGAGATGATCCCGGTGATCGCGCCGGTGGCGCCGGGCCGCGACGGGGCGACCTACAACATCAACGCCGACACCTTTGCGGGCGCGATCGCCGGTGCGCTGGAGGCCTCGCGGCTTCTTTTCCTCACCGACGTGCCGGGGGTTCTCGACAAGGATGGCAACCTGATCAAGGAATTGTCGGTCGCGGAAGCGAAGAACCTGATCCGCGACGGTACGATTTCGGGCGGCATGATCCCGAAGGTCGAAACCTGCATCGAGGCGATCGAGCGCGGCGTGGAGGGTGTCGTCATTCTCAACGGCAAAAAGATGCATGCGGTGCTGCTCGAGCTTTTGACCGAGCACGGAGCGGGTACGCTGATCGTGCGCTGAGCGGGATCGCCGGTACCGGGCCAATCTTCGCGATCAATGCAAATGACGGTGGCGTCGGCGACGCCCCCCGCGGGAACTCTGGCGCTTTGGTCGCGGTCGTCGCTTCGTGTTCGGCTTCGGCTCGTGCTATGACGCCGGTCCGCGGCGATCGGATTGCCACCCACCCGAGACCGCCGATCCTCACGACATCAGGTCGGACGCCCTTTTGGAACCGGCCTTCTGCCAGCATCCGCCGGAGTATCATGACCGCCAGCGTGCCCCCGCGATCGACTGCCGCAAGCCCGGCGTCGACCCCGCAGAATTCCCTCGGAACGAACATCGAGAGGACCGCCGAAGCGCGGCCTGAAGACTTCGCCCATATCCGCGACTGGGTGTTCGATCTCGACAATACGCTCTATCCGCGCCACACCGATCTCTTCTCGCAGATCGACAAGAAGATGACGTCCTTCGTCGGGGACTTCCTCAAGTTGCCGCCCGAGGAGGCGCGGGTCGTCCAGAAGGATTTCTATCGCCGCTACGGCACCACGCTGCGCGGGTTGATGCAGGAGCATGACGTCGATCCCGATGCCTTCCTGCAATTCGTCCACGACATCGACTATTCCTGGCTCGAGCCCGATCAGGCACTCGGCGAGGAGATCGCGGCGCTGCCCGGCCGACGGTTCATCTTCACCAACGGCGACCGTGGCCATGCCGAGCGCGCGGCGCGGCAGCTCGGTATCCTCGACCATTTCGAGGACATCTTCGATATCGTCGCCGCCGGCCTCGTGCCGAAGCCGGCGTCCGAGACCTACGACAAGTTCATCGGCCTGCACCGGATCGATGCGCCGAACGCGGTCATGTTCGAGGATCTGGCGCGCAATCTCGCGGTCCCGAAAACGCTTGGGATGACGACGGTTCTGGTCGTGCCGAAGAATTTCGAGGCGACGCTGGGCGATGTGTGGGAGCACGAGGGCCGCGCCGGCGAGCACATCGATTTCGTCACCGACGATCTGGCGACCTT
>JBBSUS010000054.1:0-8757 GCA_038234195.1 Hyphomicrobiales bacterium
CCATTGGGAAGCCGAGGACGACGCCAAGATCCGCGACTACAACTATCAGGCGACGATGGAATCCATCGAGCGCGCCATCAAGGGCACGCCGACCGCCGCTGAAGTCGTGGCGAAGAAGGGCTCGGCCGCGCATCCCTTCGCCGGCGCGTAGACAAGAGACCATCCCGGAGAAGACGAAAAGCCGGCGATGCCCGCCGGCCTTCTCCGGCGATTGGCCGCCAAATTCGGCTTCCAGTAGGCAGCCGGCCCGTCGTCAGACGGGAGACGAAACGAAAGGGGACCGGGCAACCGGTCCCCTTTTTCATGTTCGGCGCATCGCAAACCGCACATCGAGAGCGTTCGTCATCTGCGCCGTTCAGCGAGAGCCCCTCAGGCTGCATATTGCCTGCCGTGGCCCTTCCTCGTTGCACTGTCATATCAATTTGCCTTGACGAGAACGACGCGGCGGTTCTTCGAGCGACCGTCGTCGCTGTCGTTGGATGCCACCGGCGCCATCATGCCCGCACCGGCGGCGGTCAATCGCCTGGAATCGATGCCATATTTCGATGCCAGAGCGGCCTTGACCGCTATGGCCCGACGCGATGACAGATCGAGATTGTGGTCGAAACTGCCCTGACTGTCGGTATGGCCGACGACCAGAACCGCCATCTTGGGCTCGTTGGCGAGCAGCGCCGCGATCTCCTTCAGCGTCGGATCGGACTCCGGCTTGATGTCCGACTTGTCGGTATCGAAATAGATACCGTAGAGCGAGATCGAGCCGCTTTCGGCCAGGCTTTCCTGCATCTTCGCCGCCGCGACGACAACCATCTTCCGGTCGCGGGCCTTCGGCTCCAGAACATGGACGACGGCGATGGTTCGTCCGTTGAGTTCCTTGCAATAGAGGTTGTCCAACATGGTGAAGGTCTGAACGGCAACCAATGCGTCACCGGCTTCTTCGGGAATTTTTGCGGAGACATAACGCTGATCGGCAATCGACGAAGAAAGGGCGCATTTCCCGTTGCTGAAATCGGCGTCCTTCAGGTCCGCTGCCGAAAAGAAATGCATCATCAGGCTCATTTTGCCGCCGCCGCCTTCGGACGATCGGTCGGGGGCACCGCCGCAGTCGTCCTTCTTGCACTCGAACAGTGTTTCACCGCCCGCCTGTGCGATGCCATCCTGATAATTGCGCAGCACCTCCAGCGGCGAACGCCCCTCGGGAAGCACGTAGGCTATCCGCGTCAGAGCGCTTCGACCTCGATCACCTTTTCCGGCACATAGACGCGGTTGTTGTTCCTGTCGCGTGCGTCCGGATCGGCGCTGGCCTTGAGCGGTGAAAGCGGGAGACTGAAATCGGTATAGGCCAGGTTTTCATAGGAGACGATGAAGGCCCCGTCGTAGCGCTTGACCAGGCTGTTATCCGAAGCCCCGTCGATGTCGGCCGTCGGGGCCGTCGCGTCGGCGAGGCTTGCCGTCGCCGTGCCGATCAGCACAAAAAGCGCCGTCGCCCAGACGCCTGCATTCGATGCGAAGATGCGCGCACCCATGGTGCCTCCAAACTTCCGTAACGCCACAGGAAGCAGGAAACCAGAAATCCGGTGGATCGACAATCGTCACGATCACCCCGCGTCAGCGGGGTGCGTCCAGACTCGGAGAACTGGTCTACACGGGCTCTGCGATCACGGCCGGGAAACCGTCGCGGATATCAAACCTTCGCGGAGAGCCCTGCCGCCTGCCGGATGTCGGCCGCCGTCAGCCGGCCGTCGTGAAGGGCACTGGCGACGAGGATGCCGGCGACGCCGAGAGCGTTGAGGGCGGCGAAATCCTCGGGACCGCGCAGACCGCCGGCGGCGAAGACCCTTCGCTCGGGACCGGCGCGAGCGATGATCCGTGACAGACGAGAGAGGTCTGGCCCAAGGCCGCTACCGACACGCGCGAGCGTCATGACGATGAGATGCGCAGGCCAGTTCCCGGTCGCCTCCAGCACCGCCGGATCGCCGATGAAATCGTCGCCGCGAAAATCCAGCGACAGGACGCCGTCGCGCTGGAACACCGGATCGTCAAGCAGCGACCCATCGGCGAGCGTCTCGCTGCCGACGACGGGGCACAATGCGGGGACAGCACACAGGGGTTCGATACCGGCCGGGCCTTCGATGCCGCAATCGACCCAGACGCGGCAACCCGGGTGCGCTTCGGCGAGACGCGTGTAGAGCGCGATATCGGGTGCCCTGCCGCCGATCGCATCGAGATCGGCGCAATAGACCGCCTTGAAGGGATGGAGCCGCATCAGGCCGGCGAGAATGTCGAGCGGTTCGGCCGTCGGCGACAGCGGTGTTTCGATCGCCCGGTAGGCGGCGCGATCGCCTTTGACGCCGCGAACGACGATGCCGCCCTTCAGGTCGAGAACCGGAATGATCTGCATGGAAAGGGTTTCCGTGGACGGGCGATTGAATGCTAAGGACGGGCGCACTCTGCGTTAAATCAGGCCGAAGGCATTATGGCGAGAACATTGGGTTGGGACGTGGGCGGGGCGCATCTGAAGGCTTCGCTCGCCGAAAATGGGCGTATCTTGAAGGTCTGGCAGGAGCCGAGCCCGATCTGGCGGGGCCTCGATCATCTCGACACCGCGCTTTCTGCGATCCTGGCCGCGGTCCAGGATATCCACGCGGTCGATCGCCACGCGATCACCATGACCGGCGAACTCTCCGACATCTTCGCCTCGCGCCGCGAGGGCGTCGAACAGTTGACGCGGATCTTCACGCAAACGCTCGGAGGCGACGTCTCGCTCTATGCCGGCGCCGAAGGGTTCGTCGCGCCGGGCGACGCGCGCTCGCACGCCGATGCCATCGCCTCGGCCAACTGGCACGCCAGCGCCGCGCTCGCCGCTGGCGAGATCGAGGAGGCGCTGTTCATCGACATGGGCTCGACGACGACCGATCTCGTTCCCGTCGCTGGAGGTCAGGTGCTCGCCCGGGGGGCGACCGACCGGCAGCGGCTGGTCGAGGGCGAACTCGTCTACCAGGGATTTACCCGCACGGCGCTGATGGGGGTCGAAAACCGGGTTCCCTTCGCCGGCCGCTCGATCCCGCTGATGAACGAGGCGTTCGCGACCATGGCCGACGTGCAGCGCATCATCGGCGTCCTCGACGAAACCGACGACCAGCACGATGCGGCCGATGGCGGCGAAAAGACCATCGAGGCCTCGCGTAGAAGGCTTGCCCGGATGATCGGCATGGACGCGTCCAGCGCCACCGACGGCGCGTGGGAGTGGCTCGCCCACGCCTTTGCCGAGGCGCAGGTGCGCCATATCCACGACGCGGCGCTGCAGGTCCTGTCGCGCGAGGATCTCACCGACGAGGCGCCGGTGGTGGTCGCGGGCGCCGGCCGGCCGGTGCTGCGGCGGCTCGCGGCGAGGCTCGACCGCGGCGTCGTCGACTTTTCCGACCTGTTCGATTGCCCCGGCGAAATGCGCGACGCCGTCTGCCGCGCCGCCCCCGCCGCCGCACTGGCCATCCTGTCCGGGCGCTGACGGCCCGCAACAGACCCGTCACGGAGGAGACACCCCATGCAGATCACCCGACGTTCCGACGTTGCGACCCGTCTGGCCGCGGCTGCATATTTCACCGGCACGGTCTACCAGGACCCGATCGTCGAGACCGAAGCGCCGGCCCGGTTGCGCTCGGCGCTCGTCACCTTCACGCCGGGCGCGCGCACCAACTGGCACACCCATCCGCTCGGCCAGACGCTCTACGTGACTGCAGGCACCGGACGGGTTCAGCTCGAGGGCCAGCCGATCCAGACGATCGGCGCCGGCGATGTCGTCTGGATTTCGCCTGGTGAGCGCCACTGGCACGGCGCCGGCCCCGACACGATGATGAGCCATGTCGCCATGCATGAGCATGACGGCGGCAGCCACATCGACTGGCTGGAGCCGGTCAGCGACACCGATTACGCCAAGGCCTGACGACCGCGCTTCGGGCCAGCCCAAATCCCGTCTGCCGTTTCAGTCGAGGACGCATGAAAAAGGGGCCGGTTTCCCGGCCCCACTGGCGTTCTCAAGACGGTCGAATGAGCCTGTCAGGCCGCCAGGTCGATGTCGTCGGGCATGCCGGCGAGCACCTTGTCCAGCGTCATCGGGTAGTCGCGAACCCTGACGCCACAGGCATTGTAGATCGCGTTGGTGATTGCTGCGCCGACGCCCGAGATGGCCAGTTCGCCGATGCCCTTGCCGGCCAGCGGGCTCGCCGCATGGTCGAGTTCCGGCAGGAGCACGACTTCGAGCTGCGGCACGTCCGCGTTGACCGGCACATGGTATTCGGCAAGGTCGTGGTTGACGATCAGGCCGGTGCGCTTGTCGATCACCAGGTCTTCCATCAGCGCCGCACCGATGCCCCAGATCTGGCCCCCATAACATTGCGAGGTCGCCGTCTTCTCGTTGAGGATACGGCCGGCAGCTGCCACCGTCAGCAAACGCTTGACCCGGGTCTCGCCGGTCACCGCATTGACGCGAACCTCGCAAAAATGCGCACCGTAGCTCGCCTGATGGGTCGTTTCGCTGGTCTTGCCCGGCTCGATTGTTCCGGTGACCTTGAAGGCCTTGCCATCGAGGATTTCCGCGAACGCAATGCGGCGATTGCCGGAGATCGCAAAGCCGTCCTTGAGGGTTAGGGTGTCTGCGTCGGCGCCGAGGCGCCGGGCAAATTCCTTGATGACCTCCTCGGCCGCGACATAGACCGAAGAGCCGGCGGAGTTCGCGCCCCATGAGCCGCCCGAGCCGGACGACGCGGGGAGATCGGTATCGCCGAGTTCGACATCCACATGGTCGAGCGGCAGTCCGAGCATCTCGCCGGCAATCTGCTGCAGGATCGTGTAGGTGCCGGTGCCGATGTCGGTCATCGCGGTCCGCACAACCGCGCGGCCATCTGGCGTCATCTCGATCTCGGCCGAGGACTTCATCAGGCTGTTCGACCGCGACGCGGCGGCCACGCCGTAGCCGACCAGCCATTCGCCCCCGCGACGGGACGCCGGCTTCGCTGGCCGTTTGTCCCAGCCGAAACGCCGTGCTCCCTCGTCGAAACACTCGATCAGCATGCGCGAGGAAAACGGCGTGTCGTCCTGCGGATTGACCTTCGGTTCGTTGAGTTTGCGGAAATCGATCGGATCCATGCCGAGCTTTTCGGCCAATTCGTCCATGGCGTTCTCGAGGGCGAGCATGCCGACGGCCTCGCCCGGCGCACGGCAAGCCGACGTCATCAGCACATTGGTTTCACCCAGACGATGCGTGATGGAACGGTTCTCGCCGCCGTAGAGAAAGACCGAGGAGATGCCGGCCGGCTCGAAGAAGCCGTTGCCCGGCGAGTTGGCCGCGATCGTCTCGTGCGCGAACGCAGTGATCTTGCCGTCCTTGCCGCAGCCGAACCGCACGCGCTGGATCGTCTCGGAGCGCCGCGAGGTCGCCTGATAGACATTCTGCCGCGTCAGCGCGACCTTGACCGGCATTCCCGTTTCCTTGGCGCCGAGGGCGGCGAAGACCGCGTCAGGGCCGATGCCGAGCTTGGAGCCGAAGCCGCCGCCGATATAGGGGCTGAGAAGCCGGATGTTCTTCTCGTCGATGCCAGCCCCACTGGCGATCTGCTTGATGTTGGTTTCCAGCAACTGGCAGGACGACCAGACCGTCAGCTTCTCGCCGTCGAACTTCGCGGTCGAGGCGTGCGGCTCCATGGCCGAGGAATGATGCGATGGCGTGTGATAGGTCACGTCGAATTGCACCTCGGCGTCCGCGAAGGCTTTTTCGAAATCGCCGCGAACCGTATCGGCCGGCATCACGCCCTGGTCCGATTTGCGCGCCTCGCCCTTCACCTTTTCCAGGTCATAGCGGCCCTCGGCCTTTTCGTACTTGACCTTGACGAGCTTGGCCGCGTGACGCGCCTGCTCGAAGCTGTCGGCGACCACGAAGGCGACGGGCTGGCCGTAGTGGAAGACCTCGCCGTCGATGGTCTGGGCGCCCGGGCTCATCGGCTGGGCCGCGGCGCGCACGATCTTGTCACCATGGATCACCGCGCGCACGCCATCGGCTTTCTCGGCGACCGAAACGTCGACCGAGACGATCTTGCCCTTGCCGATGGTCGCCGGGACGACGAAGCCGTATCCGACCTTTTCGCCAGCCAGATATTCGTAGGCGTAAGTTGCGGTCCCCGAGACCTTCAGCGGGCCTTCGTAACGCGGCGTTGCCTTGCCGATGACGCCCTGCGTCGCGCGATCGAGCCGCGTCTCGCCGATCTTTTCGTCCATCACGTGGTTGGTCATCATGCGTCTCCCCTGGTGGCCTCGGTCAGCACCGCGATCAGCGTGCGCTTGGCGAGGGGAATCTTGAAATCATTGTCGCCCTGACCCTTGGCATCCTTGAGAAGGATGTCGGCGGCCTTGGCAAAGAGTTCGCGGGACGGCGTCTGGCCGACGAGCGCATTCTCCACGGCCTCGTTGCGCCAGGGCAGGTGCGCCACGCCACCGAAGCAGAGCCGGGCGCCGGCGATCTTGCCGGCCTCGACCTTGACGATCGCAGCGACCGAAACGAGCGCGAAGGCGTAGGACGCACGATCGCGGACCTTGCGGTAGATGTGAACCCCGTCCATCGGCTTCGGCAAGCGGACGGCCACGATCAGTTCGCCAGGCTCCAGCTCGGTTTCCTCTTGCGGCGTGTCCTTGGGAAGACGATAGAAATCGCCGACCGGAATGTCGCGGGTCGAGCCGTCGGCCTTCACCGTCTCGACGATGGCGCCGACGGCACGCATGGCGACGGCCATGTCGGAGGGATGGGTCGCGATGCAGTGTTCGCTGGCCCCGAGGATCGCGTGGATGCGGTTGAAGCCACCGATGGCGCCGCAGCCGGAGCCCGGTTCGCGCTTGTTGCAAGGCGCAGAGGTCTCGTAAAAATAGCCGCAGCGGGTGCGTTGCAAAAGATTGCCGCCGGTGCTCGCCTTGTTACGCAGCTGGCCTGTCGCGCCCGACAGCAGTGCCCGAGAGAGGACCTCGTAGTCCTTGCGAATGCGTGGATCGGCGGCAAGGTCGGAATTGGTGACCAGAGCGCCGATGCGCAGGCCACCCTCGTCGGTTTCCTCGATGGTCTTCAGCGGCAGACGGGTAATGTCGATGACGGTCTGCGGCGTCTCGATCTCCAGCTTCATCAGGTCGAGAAGGTTGGTGCCGCCGGCAATGAATTTGGCCGCCTCGGCGCCGGCCAGCTTGCCGGCCTCGGAGACGTCGCCGGCGCGTGCGTATTCGAAGGGTCTCATGCCGGTTCCTTGATCTTGGTGGAGGCCGACTTGATGGCGTCGACGATGTTCGGATAGGCCGAGCAACGGCAGATGTTGCCGCTCATGCGCTCGGAAATCTCATCGTTGGAAAGCTGACTGCCGCCCTCCAGGCTCGCTGAGACGTGGCTCGGCCAACCATCCTTGACCTCGCCGAGCATGCCGACAGCCGAGACGATCTGACCCGGCGTGCAGTAGCCGCACTGATAGCCATCATGTGCGACGAAGCTCTCCTGCATCGGATGCAGATTGCCCGGCTTGCCGAGCCCCTCGATGGTGGTGATCTCGTCGCCCTCGTGCATGACGGCGAGCGTCAGGCAGGAATTGATGCGCCGGCCGTTGACGATGACGGTGAAGGCGCCGCACTGGCCGTGGTCGCAGCCCTTCTTGGTGCCCGTCAGCGCCAGATGGTCGCGCAGTGCGTCGAGCAGCGACGTTCGGTTGTCGGCGTCGAGCTGGTGCTCGGCACCGTTGACGTTCAATTTGATCATGGAGGAACCCCTTCGCTTACGTCGCTCCGTCAAGCGCTGCAGCCGGCGCGCTTGTTTGGAACGATTCGAATTCGCAAGGGGAACGACGCGGGCGGGCGAAAAGTTCGAGGGTGCGACGCTCTGTTCAGTCGTGGGCGCGTTGGAAGCGATGCTGTTGCGGCCAACCCTGCCAGCGGCGAACAGCATATTTGCCGCACTCGACGAAACTCGAAACGGCGCGCTCTTCGAGCCGGATCACTGCGGTCCTGTCGAACGTGCTCGGACTTATTCCCGCGGCTCGACGCTCGCCAGATGGTCGATGATCCTCGTAAGCAGCCAGTCGAAGGCCTGGCGCTCGTCGTCGCCGGCGGTCTTGTCGATGGCGATCTTCAGATAGACGATCTCGTCCTCGATCTTTTCCGATGGCAGCATATGCAGACGGCTGGCGAGAATCGCGGCCTCCAGCACCGCAGCCTTGGCGCGGTTCATGCCTTTGTACGGCCGATGCGTTGCCGACGAGGCGACGCGACACGTCAGTCGCGGGCGGGTCTCGTCCTGCATCGTCGAGACGACTTCGAGGACGTCATGCGAGAGCGCTGCCTCGAGCCGCGGCACGGGACAGCCTTCGATCGCCGTCACCGGCCAGTCCTTTCGGCCGGTCAGGCAGCCGGCGAAGATCCGTGCTTCGTCGGTATAGTTGGCGACGGCGATGCCGTTGGCCTCCAGGTTTTCCAGCGTCGTCGAGGGACGGAATGGCGCCACCATCCAGTGCTCCCCCGCCTCGATGATGCCGAGCGGGGCGATGTGGACATCGCCGGCCGCAGATATGGTGGTGAGGATGGTCTCGCGGATATAGGGCATCGTTCGTCCTGTCAGTTCGTTCCGCCACTCTTGCGATCGCGATCGCCGGTTTTCGCGGACAAGTTTCCCGCCGGCGACGCCGAGGACGCGTTTTTGCGACCGGTCGGTTCGTCGCTGGGTGGCGCGCGCTCCTCTGCCTC
>JBBSUS010000055.1:0-8746 GCA_038234195.1 Hyphomicrobiales bacterium
AGATCGAGGTCTTGCGCATCGCACGCGACTTCGCCGACGAAGGCGGCGCCGTCGTGGCGGTTCTTCACGATATCAATCTGGCCGCCGGCTTTTCGGATCGTCTCGTGGTGATGCGGAAGGGGTTGATCGCCGGCGACGGCGAGCCTGACCTTTTGATGAAGACCGGTCTGATCCCCGAGGTCTTCGGAATCGCGATGTCTCTGGTGCATTCGATACCAGGACACGGCACGGTCCTCTTGCCCGACTTCAGGCGCGCGGTCAGCAACCCATCCTGACGACCGTCATTTGCTCGCAAGCTTGACGACGGACCCCTTCGGCGCCCCTCAACTTGACAATTTCTTCCTGTGAATATATTTTTCTCTATGTGAAATAAGGTTCAATCGACCGAGGCTCATTTGAATGACGTCAAAGTCAAGCTCTCAAACGTCGGCGAATATGGCTTTGCTCATCGATGGCCGGGCATTGTCCGAGCAGATCTTGAAGCGAGTTGGTCGTGAAGTCGCTAGTTTACGCGCATCGGAGGGCGTGGTCCCCGGCCTTTCTGTCGTTCTCATCGGGGAAGACCCGGCCAGCAGCGTTTATGTCCGCAACAAGGAGCGGCAGACGAAGGAAGCCGGGATGGCATCGTTTCCCCATCGCCTTGGGGCCGATACCAGCGAGGCTGAACTTCTAAGCCTGATCGATCGGCTGAATGCCGATCCTGCGGTGCACGGCATTCTGGTCCAGCTTCCGTTGCCGCGTCATTTGAACGAGGAACTGGTCATCAATTCCATCGACCCGGCAAAGGACGTCGACGGATTTCATGTGTCGAATGCGGGGCGGATCGCCACCGGCCAGAAGGCCATGGTGCCCTGTACGCCTCTCGGCTGCCTGATGATGCTGCGTGCGCAGCACGGCTCGCTGAGCGGGCTGAACGCCGTCGTCGTGGGCCGCTCGAATATTGTCGGCAAGCCGATGGCGAGCCTGCTCTTGAGAGAGAATTGCACCGTCACGATTGCCCATTCGCGAACGCGCGATCTGCCCGAGTTGTGCCGCCGGGCGGAAATTCTGGTGGCGGCGGTGGGCCGTCCGCAGATGATTCACGGCGATTGGATCAAGCCCGGCGCGACGGTGATCGACGTCGGCATCAACCGTGTCGAAAAGCCCGACGGGGGAACGCGGCTCGTCGGCGATGTCGAGTTCGAAACGGCTTCGCGCGTCGCCGGGGCGATCACACCTGTTCCGGGCGGCGTCGGGCCGATGACGATCGCATGTCTTCTGGCCAACACGCTCGTTGCGTTCTGCCGAAGCCGCGGCGTTGCGGAGCCCGAAGGGCTGGGCAATTGATGGATGGATGGCGAGGCGATCCTGTGCCGCATATCTGCCCGCTGCGCTCGTCCAAAAGGCGGGCTAGCAATCCCACCGACGCCTGATTGTGATTACGTGCCAGTGTCGAGTGTCCCGCTCTTGGGAACCGTGAGCTAAGACAAGAGATCGGGCGGGGGCGCGAATGCTCACGATCTGATCATTCGCCGGGAGGTTCCGTGCTGGAACGCGCACTGACATCAGGCCGCCGACCGAGACCGAGCCGGATCATCGAGCCGCTGTCCTTCACCACTGCGCCGCGCAGCGAGCGGCACGCCGTCGCGGGGCGAGGCGCGCTGCTGATCGAGGTCTCGGCCGGAGACCGGCTTGAGATCGTCAACGCGCAGGGTGGCCAGGTCTGCGAAATGCTCGCGATCGACGAAGAGGGTCACATCGACCCGGGTGTCATCGACGCGAAGTCCAACTCGGACATGGCCGGCATCAAGGCGTTGGTGGCCTCCGGTGAGGCAAGTCTTGCGCGCATGCGCAAAGGCCTGGAACGGCGCAGGGTCGCGCTTGCTCAAGCGGCGGGTGTGCGCTTCTTCGACGCCGGGACGCCGGCTGGATCGTCGCAGAGTTTCACCGTTTCGCGTGGCGGGGTGCTCGTCGTCGCGGCGCCTGGTGAAGCGATGCGCGTCGATGCTCACGATACGGCGACCCCGCTTGTCGTGACGATCGAGCGGGCAAAGGCTCGGGGAACCGGACGCTTTGCACTGCCGGACCCGCTCGCTGATCCGCTTCAGGATCTGCGCGTCGGCTCATCGACCGCGCAATCCTACTTCGTGAAGGCCGGCGAATACATCCAGATTCTCGATGTCGACGGTCGCCAATGCACCGATTTTCAGTGTTTCGACGCGCGAAAGCTCGACCGGGGCATCGAGCATCCGCTCGACATGACGACGACCCGCTCCTTGATGGGCAACGCCTATCCGATGCCGGGACTTCACGCCAAATACTACGATCACGAGAATGTCCCGTTGGTGGAGGTCGTGCAGGACACCTGCGGCCGGCACGACGCCTTCTCGCTTGCCTGCTTCCCGAAATATTATGACGACATCGGCTATCCGGGCCATCTTAACTGCACCGACAATTTCAACGCGGCGCTGTCACCGCACGGGGTCGGCGCGCGCTCGGGCTGGATGGCGATCAATTTCTTCTTCAACACCGGGATCGATGCCCACGGGGTGATGATCGCCGACGAGCCCTGGTCTCGGCCCGGCGACTACGTTCTCCTGCGCGCAGTGACAGATGTCGTCTGCGTCAGTTCCGCCTGCCCGGACGACACGACTGCGGCCAATGGCTGGAACCCGACCGACATCCATGTGCGGACCTATTCTGCGAACGAGAAATTCTCCCGAGCCGTCGCCATTCGCACCACCAAGGACTCAGAGCCCCAAATGACCAAGGAAACCGGCTTTCACGAGAAATTTGCGGCGCTCACACGCAACTTCGTCGAATATCGCGGCTACTGGCTGGCCAATTGTTTCTCCAACAATGGATCGATCGAGGAGTACTGGGCCTGCCGTCAAAAGGCAGTGGTCATGGATCTCTCGCCCTTGCGCAAGTTCGAGGTGACCGGTCCGGATTCCGAGGCGCTGCTGCAATACGCGCTGACCCGCAATGTGAAGAAGCTTGCCGTCGGACAGGTGGTCTATACGGCGATGTGCTACGAGCACGGCGGCATGATCGACGATGGGACCTTGTTCCGGCTCGGCCGTGACAACTTCCGATGGATCGGCGGCGACGACTATTCCGGCATCTGGCTGCGCGAACTCGCCGATAAGCTGGGGCTGAAAGTTCTGGTGCGGGCATCGACCGACCAGCTTCACAATATTGCCGTGCAGGGGCCGAAAAGCCGCGAAATCCTCAAGGAGATCGTCTGGACTGCGCCGCACCAGCCGACGCTTTCCGAGCTCGAATGGTTCCGTTTCACGATCGGCCGGATCGGGGACGAGCGCGGCGTGCCCATCATCGTGTCCCGTACCGGTTATACCGGTGAACTGGGTTACGAGGTCTGGTGTCATCCGAAGGACTGCGCGGTTGTCTTCGACGCGGTCTGGAAGGCGGGCGAGCCGCATGGGCTGACACCGATGGGACTGGAAGCGCTCGATATGGTGCGGATCGAGGCGGGATTGATCTTCGCCGGCTATGATTTCTCCGATCAGACGGACCCGTTCGAGGCTGGGATCGGCTTCACCGTGCCGCTGAAATCGAAAGAGGAGGATTTCGTCGGCCGCGAAGCCATCGTGCGTCGCAAGGACCATCCGTCGCGCAAATTCGTCGGGCTCGAGATCGACGCCAATGTCCAGATCGGGCACGGCGACTGCGTCCATGTCGGACGCGCGCAGGTGGGCGAGGTGACGTCTGCGATGCGCTCGCCGATCCTGGGCAAGAACATTGCGCTGGCGCGGGTCGACGTCGTTCACGCGGACGTCGGAACCGAGCTCGAGATCGGCAAGCTCGACGGCCTCCAGAAACGGCTGCCCGCGAAGGTCGTGGCGCTGTCGCACTACGATCCGACGAAAAGCCGTGTACGGGTCTGATCAACGCGGGAGGCTTGAGTGAGGACCAGATCGCTGGTCGAGGACATCGGGGGTGAGGCGGCGTTGCGCGCTCTCGTCGAGCGCTTCTACGACATCGTTGAAACAGAACCGGCCGCCGGGCACCTGCTGAGCCTGCATCTGCGCGGCCACGGCATGGCGCATGCCAGGCAAGAGCAGTTCGATTTCCTCTGCGGGTTTCTCGGTGGGCGCCGGTATTACGAGGAACAGCACGGCCACATGAATGTCCGCGAGGTCCACGCCCACGTGCCCATTCGGCGCGAGGACGCGGAGGAGTGGCTTTCCTGTCTCGATCAGGCCATGCGTGAGCGAGGCATCGTCGGCGATGCGGCCGATCGAATGCGCTTGGCCCTCGGTCGTGTCGCCATGGTGCTGGTCAATTGTGAGCTGCAACAGGACATTGGAGCACGATGAGATCGGTCCGGCCACCTTCGCGCGCCAACTGATCGGCTTCAAGCTCCAGCACCTGAAAGGCGAAGACCCTGCCGCAGAAGAGATCGGAATGGGCCCGAAGGCGAAGCGCCGCCAAGGTGGGAGCAGGGGCGCAGCACTCGGCCCCTGCGATGCTCGGTTCAGTTGCGCAGATAGCTCTCGAGGGAATCGTCGAGTTCGTCTCTCCACAGCGTGTGGTGTGCCGGCGCGACCGATCCGGTAATGACTGATTTGTAGCTGTTGTCGCGGAAGCCCATGATGTCCTTCTTCTTGTGCTTCTTCCACTGGAAGAAGGCCTCGTTGGCGCCATCCACATCGAAGCTCGGATAGTCCGTCTCGGCGATGAGTTCCTTGACGTATTCGCCCTGGTAGCGGATCGCTGCGTAATCATCCTCGCCGGCATCTTCGGCCACAACGCGGTCGGCGATGTCCTTTTCGAGGACGGCCCTGTCTTCTGGAATCGCAAGCCGGCCCAGTATGACATCGCGCACGTACCAGGCCTGCGCATCGAACATGTTGAACGTGTACCACTGGTCCTGCATGCCGAGGTAGAACAGCTTGGGATTGTCGACCCAGACGACGCCCTTGTAGAGACCGGCTGTCGCCAACCGGTTCTGGGTCTTCAAGCGCAGATCGTCCGGCATGAACGGGAAATGATGCTTGTAGCCCGTGCACAGGATGATGGCATCGATCCGCTGCGTCGTGCCGTCCTTGAAGATGGCAACATCGCCCTCGACCTTTTGGAGGAGCGGCACTTCCTGCCAGTTGTCCGGCCAGTTGAAGCCCATAGGTGCCGTGCGGTACGAGACGGTCACGGATTTGCAGCCGTATTTCCAGCATTGCGATCCGATGTCTTCGGCCGAATAGCTGGTGCCGATGACGAGAATGTCCTTGCCGATGAACTCGCGCGCGTCGCGAAAGTCGTGGGCATGAAGAATGCGGCCGTTGAAAGCGGGAAAGCCTTCGAAATAAGGCACGTTCGGCGTCGAGAAATGGCCGGAGGCGACGATGACGTGGTCGAACTCTTCGGAGTACTCGTGATCTTTGACAAGGTCGCGAACGGTGACGGTAAACTGTCCCGATCCCTCATCATAGGTGGCGTTGCGCACTGGCGTGCGAAAGCGAATCCAGTCGCGCACCTTGGCCTTTTTCACCCGTCCCTCGATGTAGTCGAAGAGCACGGCGCGGGGAGGATACGAGGCGATCTGCTTGCCGAAATGTTCCTCGAACGAGTAGTCGGCGAATTCGAGGCCTTCCTTGGGGCCGTTGGACCAGAGATAGCGATACATCGATCCGTGGACCGGCTCTCCATACTCGTCGAGCCCGGTTCGCCAGGAATAATTCCACAGGCCTCCCCAATTGTCCTGCTTCTCGAAACAGACGATTTCGGGAATTTCGGCTCCCTTTTGAGCGGCGGATTGGAATGCGCGAAGCTGTGCCAGGCCGGACGGTCCGGCTCCTATGATGGCTACTCGTTTGGTCAAACGTGTCTCCCTGGATGAATTCTGGTCGTACGATGGGTCGAGCCTCAGATATCGAGCGTGTTGTCGCGCTCCCATTTCGAGAAATGGGACGCGTAGGCGTTCCACTCCTTCATTTTCATCTTCAGGTAGGCAGCGGAGAAGGATTCCCCCATCGCCTGCTTTAGCGACGTGTCCTTGTCGTATTCGCGCAAGGCATCGAGCAGGTTGAGCGGCAGGCGCGGGGCGTCGGTCACCGAATGTCCGTCCTGATACATGTCGATATCGTAGCGTCGCCCGGGGTCGGCCTGGGTGCGCACGCCGTCCAAGCCTGCCGCAATGATGACCGCCTGGAGGAGGTACGGATTGACCGCGCCGTCCGGCAGTCGCAGCTCGAAGCGGCCGGGTCCGGGAACGCGCACCATGTGGGTTCGGTTGTTGCCGGTCCAGGTGACCGAGTTCGGTGCCCAGGTTGCTCCGGAGGTCGTGCGCGGCGCGTTGATGCGCTTGTAGGAATTGACCGTTGGGTTGGTGATCGCTGCGAGCGCGGAAGCATGTTTCATGATGCCGCCGAGAAAGGTTCGGCCGCGGGCCGACAGGCCGAGCTCCTCGTTCTTGTCGGCGAAGACATTGGTCGCGCCGGCCTCGTCCCAGACCGAGATATGAGCGTGGCAGCCGTTGCCGGTGAGACCTTCGATCGGCTTCGGCATGAAGGTCGCACGCAGTCCATGCTTTTCGGCGATGGACTTCACCATGAATTTGAAGAACGAATGCTTGTCGGCAGTGGCCAGCGCCCCGTCGAAGTCCCAGTTCATCTCGAACTGGCCGTTCGCGTCCTCATGATCGCTTTGATAGGGGTTCCAGCCGAGCTCGAGCATATAGTCGGAGATCTCGGCGATGACATCGTAGCGGCGCATGATCGCCTGCTGGTCGTAGCAGGGCTTGTCGGCCGTGTCGTAGACGTCGGAAATCTGCGAGCCGTCCGCGCAGAGCAGGAAGAACTCTGCCTCGACGCCGGTCTTGACGTGCATGCCCTCCGTGGCGGCGTCCGCGATCAGCCGGGTCAGGACGTTGCGCGGGGCCTGTGCGAGTTTCGCGTCCTCCATCACGCAGTCGCCCGCGACCCAGGCCACCTCCGGCTTCCAGGGCAGCTGTATGACAGATGTGGCGTCGGGCACCGCCAGCATGTCGGGATGGGCCGGCGTCAGGTCGAGCCAAGTGGCGAAGCCGGCAAATCCGGCGCCGTCCCTCTGCATCCCCGCGATCGCCTGAGCCGGCACCAGCTTGGCTCGTTGCGCGCCGAACATGTCGGTGAACGAGACCATGAAGTACTTGACGTCTTTTTCCTTGGCATAGGCGGAGAGATCGACGGCCATGGGCGCTCCTTGATGCTACGCGATCGGTATCAATATCCGTTCTTGCCGGGAATCCACGACGTGCCGGCCAGCGGCACGCCGGCCATCGCGGCTGACTCGACCGTCAGCGCGCAGAGATCTTCCGGTTCGAGATTGTGCAGATGGTTCTTGCCGCAGGCGCGCGCGATCGTCTGCGCTTCGAGCGTCATCACCTTCAGGTAGTTCGCCAGCCGGCGTCCCGCCGCAACCGGGTCGAGCCGCTTGGCAAGCTCGGGATCCTGAGTGGTGATGCCGGCCGGGTCGCGGCCTTCATGCCAATCGTCATAGGCGCCGGCGGTGGTGCCGAGCGCGTTGTATTCGGCCTCGTAGCGAGGGTCGTTGTCGCCGAGCGCGACGAGTGCTGCCGTGCCAATGGCCACCGCATCCGCTCCAAGCGCCAGCGCCTTTGCAACGTCAGCGCCGCTGCGGATGCCGCCCGAGATCACCAGTTGCACCTTGCGATGCATGCCCATGTCCTGCAGCGCCTGCACGGCAGGCCGGATGCAGGCCAGCGTCGGCTGCCCGACATTTTCGATGAAGACGTCCTGGGTCGCGGCGGTGCCGCCTTGCATGCCGTCGAGCACGACGACATCGGCGCCGGCCTTGACCGCAAGGGTCGTATCGAAATAGGGACGCGCGCCGCCGATCTTGATGTAGATCGGCTTCTCCCAGCGGGTGATTTCCCGCAGTTCGAGGATCTTGATTTCAAGATCGTCCGGGCCGGTCCAGTCAGGATGGCGGCAGGCCGAGCGCTGGTCGATGCCCTTGGGCAAATTGCGCATCGCCGCGACGCGGTCGGAGATCTTCTGACCGAGCAGCATGCCGCCGCCGCCCGGCTTGGCGCCCTGGCCGATGACGATCTCGATGGCGTCGGCGCGCCGCAGATCGTGGGGATTCATGCCATATCGCGACGGCAGATATTGATAGACCAGCGTCTTCGAATGGCCGCGCTCTTCTTCGGTCATGCCGCCGTCACCGGTGGTCGTCGACGTGCCCGAGAGGGTCGCACCGCGGCCGAGCGCTTCCTTGGCATTGCCCGACAGTGCCCCGAAGCTCATGCCTGCGATGGTGATCGGAATGGCGAGTTCGATCGGCTTCTTGGCAAAACGCGTGCCCAGAACGACCTTGGTCTCGCACTTTTCCCGATACCCTTCGAGCGGATAGCGAGAGATCGACGCACCGAGAAATAACAGGTCGTCGAAATGCGGCAATGCCCGCTTGGCGCCCGCACCGCGGATATCGTAGATGCCGGTCGCTGCCGCGCGGCGGATTTCGGCATTGACCGCATCGGTGAACGTCGCCGATTTGCGGGGGGGCGTGGAGGGAAACCTGCGGTCGGTCATTTCCTTCATGTCCATGACCTCAATACTCCGCCGCGTTGTCGATGTTGAAATTGTAGAGCTTGCGGGCCGAGCCGTACCGCTTGAAGTCCTCGGGCCGAGCGTCCGCGTCAGCGCGCTTCAGCAGATCGGCCAGCGCTTCGAGATGTTCCGGGCGCATCTCCTTCTCGATGCAGTCGGCACCGAGGCTCTTGACGTTGCCGCGTACGAAGAGC
>JBBSUS010000056.1:0-8702 GCA_038234195.1 Hyphomicrobiales bacterium
CTTGAACGAGGTGAGGAAGGTCCACAGAATCGGGAAGAAGATCAGGAGACCGACGAGCCAAGCCAAGATCGTCATGCCGATCCGGCGCTGGGTGGAGACGTTGCGTGCCATGGATCGCTCCTCAGACCGAAATGTGTTGGTTTGTTGCGGTCATTTCGCTCTGCCCTGTTTGTTTTGCCGCAATTCCAGATCGGAATCCGGTCCCCACTTTTCCTCGATATGCTTTCAGGCGTCGAGATTCTTGCCGATGAGGCGAACCAGGAAGATCGCAACGATGTTCGCCAGAATTACCGCGACGATACCGCCGGCGGATGCCGCCCCGATGTCGCCGAACGACGTCGCCTGCTGGGCGACGAGATAGGTGATATTGGTCGACTGCGAGCCTGGCCCGCCCTGGGTGGTGACCAGGATCTCGGCGTAGATCGACAGAAGGAAGATCGTCTGGATCAGGATCACCACGGTGATTGCCCGGCCGATGTGCGGCAGCGTGATATACCAGAATATCGAAAGGGCGCCCGCGCCGTCGATCTCGGCCGCTTCCTTCTGGTCGGCCGACAGGGACTGCAACGCGGTCAAAAGGATCAGCGTCGAGAAGGGCAACCATTGCCAGGCGACGATGATGATGACCGACAGCAAAGGAACGTCGGTCATCCAGTCGATCGGGGCCAGGCCGATCGCCTTCATGAACTGCCCGATCACGCCGTACACCGGGTTCATCATCATGTTCTTCCAGACCAGCGCGGCGACGGTCGGCATGACGAAGAACGGCGCGATGACCAGAAGTCGCACGATATTGATTCCGTAGACGTCCTGGTCGAGCAGGAGCGCGACGAGAATGCCGCCGCCGACGGTGATGACCAGAACGCCGACGACGAGAATGAGCGTGTTGATCAGTGCCGCGATGAAGGTCGGGTCGGAAAGGAAATAGGTGTAATTTTCGAAGCCGACGAAGGGCTGCGAGAGCGGATTGTAGAGCGTGTAGTTCAGCGTCGAGAAATACAGCGTCATCGCCAGTGGCACGATCATCCACAGGAAGAGTGCGATGACCGAGGGCGCCAACATGAGACGCGCTATTTTTGCTGTGTTCTGGGTCGCCATCGCTTGCCCCGTAGCCCTTGCCCGTTACCCCTGAACCGGGGATGGGTGCTGAAATGGTGAACTCGAATGGCGATCGGCGGGACTGCACCGTTGCAGTTCAGCCAAGGCCCCTTTGGTACCCTTCGCCGACGGCGGAACAATAGGTGGCCTTTCCAGCCGAGCGGCCGTTGGCTGGTCGGCGCGTCTTCGTCGCCGTCCAGCCTTCTGCTGCGCAGTCCTCCTACTTGAGGTAGCCGCCGCGGGTCATCTCACGCGTTGCGATGGCCTGCGCCTGAGTCAGCGCATCGTCGACCGATTTCGACCCCGAAAGCGCTGCCGCCATCTGCTGGCCGACCGCCGTGCCGAGACCCTGGAACTCAGGGATCGCGGCGAACTGCAAGCCGACATAGGGCTTGTCCGCCGTGATCGACGGATCAGCGTGGTTGATCGCGTTCAGCGTCGCATCGGCAAACGGAGCCGCCTTGGTGTAGTTCTCGTTCTTGTAGAGCGACGTGCGGGTACCGGGAGGCACGTTCGCCCAGCCATCCTTGTCGGCGACGAGCTTCAGATATTCCTTGGACGTCGCCCAGGAGATGAAGGTCTGCGCCGCGTCGGCCTTCTGCGAGGAGTTCGGGATCGCCAGCGACCAGGCCCACAGCCAGTTGAAGCCGTCGTTCGGGCAGTTGTCGGTGCCGCAAGGTGCCGCCGCGAAGCCGACCTTGTCGGGAACCTGGCTCTGCTTGGGATCGGTCACGAAGGAGGCAGCCACCGAGGCGTCGATCCACATGGCGCACTTGCCCTGGCCGAACAGCGAGAGATTCTCGTTGAAGCCGTTCGAGGCGGCACCCGGAGGTCCGTACTTCGTCATCAGGTCGACGTAGAGATTGACGGCCTTCTTCCAGCCCTCGCTTTCGAACTGCGGCTTCCAGCCGGCATCGAAGATGTTCGCACCGAACTCACGGGCCATGTTGTCGAGGAACGCCATGTTCTCGCCCCAGCCGGGCTTGCCGCGAAGGCAGATCCCGTAGACGCCGTTCGCCTTGTCGGCCGTCTTCTCGGCGGCCTCGGCAATGAAGTCCCAGGTCGGCTTTTCGGGCATTTTCAGCCCAGCCTTGTCGAACAGATCCTTGCGGTAGAGCGTCAGCACGCTCTCGGCATAAAAGGGCGCCGCGTAGAGCTTGTCGTCGACGGACAACGCCTTCTTGATTGCCGGGATCAGATCGCCCTCGTCATAGTCCTTGCCGAGATTGTCGAGCGGCTTCAACCACTGCTGCTTGGCCCAGATCGGAACCTCGTAGGTGCCGATGGTCATGATGTCGAACTGGCCGCCGTTGGTGGCGATGTCCGTCGTGACGCGCTGACGGAGGATATTCTCCTCCAGCGTCACCCAGTTGATCTTGATATCGGGATGCTGCTTTTCGAACTCAGGCGTCAGACCCTGCATGCGGATCATGTCCGAGTTGTTGACGGTGCCGATCGTCAGCGTCGTCTGTGCCTCTGCCGACGTCGTGGCAAAAGCGAGCAGCGAAACCGCGCCCGCCATCACTGTCTTCAAAATCATGAAAGCCTCCCAGCTCGCCAAAATGGGCAATTGATCATTGCTGGGGCAAATTCTCATCACGACCCGACGAAAGTCAAATGAATTGCATGATGCACTGCGTCAATTCCGACCGCCGATCACAGTCACTCAACGCTTCTGGTCCGATGGTTTTCGCGTCCGTCTGCGCTCTTGCGAAAGACTGATCAACGAGCGATCGGTCACCGCTCATGGCGTCTTGTGCCGAGCGAGCGGCCGGCACCGACATCGAGACGGCGTCCATTCGAATTTTACGCAGGACGATCGGACTGATGACCGCCTGCCCCGCGATATTTCCCAGCGATAATCTAGAGCAACGAGCGTGCCGTCGCCTCATCGGTGATGAGGCCGCTGATCAGTTTTCCTGCGGCGGCGGCGCGGATCGCATCGGCCTTGGCCGGGCCCATGGCGACAGCCACCACATCTCCGTTTTCGGTGGACGGGATCGGAGCGCTGGCAACGCGCTGATTGAAGGCGCAGTCGAGGATCCGGCCCTTGCGATCGAAGACCCAGCCGACGATCTCACCGACCGCCCCGTCCGCGATCAGGCTGGCTCGGTCCTCGGCGGTGATGAACCCGTCGACGACGAGCGGCGCGGTCGCGCCCAGTTCGCCGATACCGACGAACGCGATATCGGCCTTGCGGGCGAGAGCAAGGGTCGACTGGATGACCTTCTGGTCGTGCAGGAGCGCCCGCTCCTCCGGCGAAGAGACGACGACGGGAAGCGGCATCGGATAGTGCCGCGCCTTCACCCTGTCCGCCATCGAGAAGATGACGTTGTAGACCGAGGCGGAACCGTCCGGCGCGACATTGCCTGTCAGCGAGACGATGCGGTGCTGTTCGCAGGCCATCGCCGGCAGGTTCTCGACGGCCGCTTTCAGTGTGCGGCCGGTGCCGAGACCGATGATCTGCGGTGTGAGCCCTCGCAGGCAGCGCTCCATCTCGGCCGCGCAGGCTTCGGCGATGCCCAGTGTCGTCGAAACGGACGCCGGGTCGGTGGGTACGACCTCGACGATACGCAGGCCGAACCGCGCCTTCAGCGCGGCCGCCAGTTCCAGGCAGGCGGCGATCGGGTGGTCGATGCGCACCCTGACAAGTCCCGCCGAGACGGAGCGCGAGACCAGGCGCTGGGCGGCCTGACGCGAGATGCCGAGCTTCAGGGCAATCTCTTCCTGGGTGTTGCCGGCGACGTAATATAGCCATCCGGCCCGGGCCGCGTCGTCAAGCCGCGATCCGTCCTCGTCGCGTGACCGCGCCATCGCCCACAGCCTCCCAGCCGGTTTCTGTCCGGCCGATTTGTAGGGCGAGTGGTGGGCGGGAGGCAATCGTTTTGGGCAAATGCCCGGCGCGCCGTGGCTCTGCGGCATCCGAACCAACACGGTTGCGCCAGCGATTTAGCTTCCGATGCCAAGCATTTGAGCGCGATAAGCCGGGACGCCGAGTGCCAAAGATGCTCGACGATTCGGATTTGTCTTGGGGCACGCCTTGATTTCGCGGAAGAACCCGTAGTCTTTAGAGGCAACCCACGGAGATCGCCGGTGAAACCTTTCGATGAGATGCTTTTGGAAACCGACGGGGTTCGCGACCCCTATCAGCGGTTCAATGGCTGGTTCCAAGAGCAGAATGTCGAGGAACTGACCGCCAAGGCCGGCGAGGCGGAGGCCTTCTTCCGCAAGACCGGCATCACCTTCAATGTCTACGGCGAGGAAGAGGCCGCTGAGCGACTGATCCCTTTCGACCTGGTGCCGCGCATCCTCGCCAAGGCCGAGTGGGACAAGCTCGCCGAAGGCATCGAGCAGCGCGTCGAGGCGATGAACGCCTTTCTCCATGACATCTACCACGACCAGGAGATCGTGAAGGCCGGCAAGGTGCCCGAGCGGCTGATCGTCGGCAACGAGGCGTATCTGCCGCAGATGGAGGGCTTCTCGCCGCCAGGCGGGGTCTACACCCACATCATCGGCACCGACATCGTCCGCTGCGGCGAGAACGAGTTCTTCGTCCTGGAAGACAACGCCCGCACGCCTTCCGGCGTCTCGTACATGATCGAGAACCGCGAGACGATGATGCAGATGTTTCCCGAGTTGTTCTCGCAGAACCGTGTGCGCCCGGTCGAAACCTACCCTCATCATCTGCGCCGTTCGCTCTCGAACGTTGCGCCGCCCGCTTGCGAGGGCAAGCCGACCGTTGCCGTCCTGACCCCGGGTATCCACAATTCGGCCTTCTACGAGCACGCCTTCCTCGCCGACCAGATGGGGGTCGAATTGATCGAGGGATCCGATGTCGCCGAGATCGACGGGCGCATCCAGATGCGCACGACCGAGGGCTACAAGATCATCGACGTGATCTACCGCCGCGTCGATGATGAGTATCTCGACCCGAAAGCCTTCAATCCGGATTCGATGCTCGGCATTCCCGGCATCATGGAGGTTTACAAGAATGGTGGGATCACGATCGCCAATGCCCCGGGACCGGAATAGCCGACGACAAGGCGATCTATTCCTACATGCCGGAGATCGTCGAGTTCTACACCGGCAAGAAGGCGCTGCTGGCGAACGTCCCGACCTGGCGCTGCGCCGAGGCGGACAGCCTAGCCTACGTGCTGGAACATCTGGCGGAACTGGTGGTCAAGGAGGTCCACGGCTCTGGCGGCTACGGCATGCTGGTCGGCCCCGCCGCCTCCAAGGCCGAGTGCGAGACCTTCGCTGCCAAGCTGAAGGCGAGGCCGGGCAACTACATCGCCCAGCCGACACTCGCGCTTTCGACGGTACCAATTCTCGCCGATGGTGGCCTTGCCCCGCGCCATGTCGATCTTCGACCGTACGTCCTCGTCTCCGACAAGGTCCGGATCATTCCCGGCGGGCTGACGCGCGTGGCACTCAAGGAAGGCTCGCTGGTGGTCAACTCCAGCCAGGGCGGCGGCACCAAAGACACTTGGGTACTCAGGGACTGATCGAACCATATGGCTCTACTCGGACGCACCGCCAACGGACTGTTCTGGATGTTTCGCTACATCGAGCGGGCTGAAAACATGTCCCGCCTCGTTGATGCGGGGCAGCGACTTTCCCTGACCAATCTCACCTCCGAGCCGGAGGAGTGGCAGTCGGTGCTCGTCTCGGCCGGTGTCGAAGCGAACTACCTGGCCAAATATTCGGACTTCAACCCGGATCAGATCATCGACTTTCTCGTGCGCGACCGCAGCAACCCCTCGAGCGTACGCTCCTCCTTCGAAACGGCCCGGCAGAACGGTCGGATGGTGCGCACCGCCCTCACCCGCGACCTGTGGGAAACAACCAACGAGAGTTGGCTGGTGATGAAGGCGCGGCTCGACCGGCCGCTGAAAGCCCGCGAACTCCCGGCCGTTCTCGACCTCGTCAAACGCCAGACGGCACTGATCCGCGGCGCTTTCTACGGAACGATGCTGCGCAACGAGATTTTCGACTTCTGCACCCTCGGCGCTTTCATCGAGAGGGCCGACAACACAGCTCGCATCCTCGACGTGAAATACTGGCTGCTGCTGCCTGAACATTCCTCTGTCGGTTCGTCGCTGGACAATTTTCAGTGGGCATCGATCCTGCGTTCGGTCTCGGCTCATCGAGCCTATGCCTGGGAATACGACGGTGACCATCGCGCGGTGAACATCATCGACTTCCTGATGCTCAATCGACGCCTGCCCAGGTCGCTGGCCTATTGCTACAACTGCATTGAGGACAGCTTGAAATTCCTCAATCGAAACTATGAGATCCAACATTCCTGTTCGCAAACCGCCAGTGCCATCAACCAGCGCTTTTCCGACTCGACGGTGAAACAGATCATCGACGGCGGCCTGCACGAATTCCTCGAGCGGTTCATCGTCGACAACAATCGCGTATCCCGCGAGATCGGCGAGGCCTACCGTTTCTATCCGTAGACGCTCCGTCACCCGCTATCGGTGGCATCCAGCCGGGCGGAAGCTCCGTATGGCAGACAAGATCTGTTGATTTTACTGCGCGGCGATTGCAGATGTCATTGCCGCCTGCAAGATGCAACGGCACGCGTCGGCCATTGGGACGAAGCGTTTCTCGAGGCGGCTTTAATCAATGACCTATTGCGTCGGTCTGCTCGTCGATCGCGGGCTCGTCATGATGTCCGACACCCGCACCAATGCGGGCATCGACAACATCTCCGTCGTCTCGAAGATGCGCACCTGGGAGGTTCCCGGCGAGCATTTCCTGTGCCTGTTGAGCGCCGGCAACCTGGCGACGACGCAAAGCACTGTTTCGCTTCTGGACGAGCGCATGCTGCACCCCGACGACCGCTCGCCTGCGATCCTCACCCAGCCGTCCATGTTCCAGACCGCCAAGCTCATCGGCGAGACGGTCAAAGAGGTCATTTCGTACACGACGCCGGCCGGCGAATCAGCCGATTCGATGTTTCGCGGTACCTTCATCCTCGCCGGGCAGATCAAGGGCGGCAAACCGCGGCTGTTCATGATCTATCCCGAGGGAAACTTCATCGAAGCCGGGGCCGATAACCCCTTCTTTCAGATCGGCGAGCATAAATACGGTCGCCCGATCATCATCCGCACGTACGATCCTGCGATGACGCTGGAAGACTGCGCCAAGCTCCTCCTGGTCTCCTTCGATTCGACGGTGCGCTCCAATCTTTCCGTCGGCCTTCCGATCGACATGCAGTTTTACGAAACCGACAGCTTCGCGGCGGGCTATCGCAAGCGGTTCGATCAACGGGATCCGTATTACCAGCAGATTTCCGAGGGATGGTCCGACGCTCTGAAAGATGCCTTCGATGCGTTGCCAGCCTTCGAGCACTGATCTCATGCCTACCGATGCATGGAAGTGCGATCGTGCACTCAAAGCGCGGCATTTTCGAGCGACCCGGTTGAATTTGCGTGATAAACAAGGCGCCAAGGTTGCCCGTTTCATGAAACTTCTGGGCGCCGCCTTTGAGATTGAAGCGAAGCCTCATTTGCATCGTATCTGGAGAAGCATGCGCAGCATGACGGATCGGCGTCGGCCAAGCGCCGCGGGAGACGAGGCTTTCGTCCTGCATGAAGCTTGAGAGACGTCCGATGGCAGACCGACATTTCCCGCACCGGCTATCGCAACGCGGGCGTGCCAAATTGGCGCTTTTGACCGTCGGAGGGACTGCCGGTTGCGTCGTTGTTTCGGTGGTTTTCTGTGGCATCGTCTTTCGCGATGCCCCGGCGGAATTCCTGCGGAATGCGATGTTTTCCGCCACAGTCCTGCCGATCCTCATCGGCGCGCCGCTCTTCCTCTTCATTTCATTAAAGTTGCGAGATCTGTCGATACTGAACTGGAAGTTGGCCACGCTGGCCGCCCATGACAGCCTGACCAATCTCCTCAACCGCGGCGCTTTCACCCACCGGGTCGAACGGCGACTGGCGGACACGAGCGACAGCGCGGCTTATCCGGGTGCACTTGTTCTGATCGATGCCGACCAGTTCAAGGGCATCAACGACACGTACGGCCACGATGTCGGCGACTTGGTGCTAAAGGCCATAGCCGGAGCCTTGAACAGCAGCCTGCGCGAAGACGACATCATCGGACGCGTCGGCGGTGAAGAGTTCGCGGCGTTTCTCGCCCGCATCGATCGGCGCGATGCCGAAGAGGCTGCGGAGCGCCTGCGAGCCTCGGTGTCCGACCTCGAATTCACCTCACCTGACGGCGAGCGGCTGTCGGTCTCGATCAGCCTGGGCTGCGCTTATTTCGAATCGGCAACGAGCTTCGAAGCGCTGTACCGCGCCGCGGACCGCAGCCTCTACAACGCCAAGGCGTTGGGCCGGAACCGGGTGTCATTCATACACATGGGGGCAAACTTCTTGCCGGCGTTCTCCAGCTGATTTGTGACAGAAGAATGGGTCGCGCACCGTCTGCGGGCGATTCGACCCAGCCTTGGGCCCTCACATCTGGGAGGTCGTCTAATCGCATCCCCGTCAAGAAGGATTCCGAGCACGTTTTTTTGATCTACGATTCGGTAATCGTAGACATGAGTGTTGGGATCATTGCCTTCAGCCACAGTCACACCGGTCATA
>JBBSUS010000057.1:0-8701 GCA_038234195.1 Hyphomicrobiales bacterium
CAGCGAGCCGAAAGCCAAAGCTTCGCCGGTCGCCCAGTCGATACCCTCGCCGGTGTCGATCATCTTGGAACGGCTGTCGAGAAAGCGCTGGATGGTGCGGTGGACCTGAAAGCCCTCCGGCACGGTGGTCAGCTTGGTGCCGATCTCCTTCAGAGTCTTCATCGGCAGTCCGGTGACGCCGCGCCGCGGCTGGTCTTCCTCCTCGGCCTTCTTCAGGCCGGACCAGGCGCCGTCGAGCCAGTCGGCCTTATTCGGCCGGTAGCTGTCGCCGGCTTCGAACTCCTGGTCGAGCGTCTCGCGCCAGGCCGCCTTGCGGGCATCGACGTCGTCCTGGGAGAGAACGCCCTCGTCGACCAGCTTCTTGGCGTAGATCTCCAGCGTCGTTTTGTGCTGGCGGATCGTCTTGTACATGATCGGCTGGGTGAATGCCGGCTCGTCGCCCTCGTTGTGGCCGTAGCGCCGATAGCAGAACATGTCGATGACGACCGGCTTGTGGAACATCATCCGGAATTCGGTCGCGACCTTGGCCGCATAGACCACCGCTTCGGGATCATCGCCGTTCACGTGGAAGATCGGCGCTTCGACCATCTTGGCGACGTCCGACGGATAGGGCGAGGAGCGCGACAGGCGCGGATTGGTGGTGAAGCCGATCTGGTTGTTGACGATGAAATGCACCGAGCCGCCGACGCGATGTCCGCGCAGGCCCGACAGGCCGAAGCACTCGGCCACCACGCCCTGGCCGGCGAACGCTGCGTCGCCATGGATCAAGAGCGGCATGATCTTCGCCCGGGTTTCCAGCGGCACGATCTCCGTGCGCGTGCGGCCGGCGATGTGGTCCTGCTTGGCCCGCGCCTTGCCCATCACCACGGGATCGACGATCTCCAGATGCGACGGGTTGGCGGTCAGCGAAAGATGCACCTTGTTGTCGTCGAACTCGCGGTCCGACGAGGTGCCGAGATGGTATTTCACATCGCCGGAGCCCTCCACGTCCTCGGGCTTGTAGGAGCCGCCCTTGAACTCGTGGAAGATCGCCCGGTGCGGCTTGGCCATCACCTGGGACAGGACGTTCAGCCGGCCACGATGGGCCATGCCGAAGACGATTTCCTTCAGGCCCAGCTGGCCGCCGCGCTTGATGATCTGCTCCAGCGCCGGAATCAGCGCCTCGGCGCCATCGAGGCCGAAGCGCTTGGTGCCCTTGTACTTGACGTCGAGAAACTTCTCGAAGCCCTCGGCCTCGATCAGCTTGTTCAAGATCGCGCGCTTGCCTTCGTTGGTGAAGGCGATGCCCTTGTCGGGCCCCTCGATACGAGCCTGCAGCCAGGACTTCTCGTCGGGGTTCGAGATATGCGTGAACTCGACGCCGATCGTCGTGCAATAGGTCCGCTCGAGCACGTCGACGATCTGACGGATCGTGGCGAACTCCATGCCGAGCACGTTGTCGATGAAAATCTTGCGGTCGTAATCGGCTTCCGTGAAGCCATACGCCTTGGGAGACAGCTCGTTGTAGTCGTCGTCGGCCGACTTGGCGATGCCGAGCGGGTCGAGCTTGGCGTGCAGATGGCCGCGCACCCGGTAGGCGCGGATGAGCATGATGGCGCGCACCGAATCCTGCGTCGCCTGATGGACGGCGGCGGCCGTGAGGTCGATGCCCTCGTCCTTGGCCCCCACAGCACTGGCCTTGGCGACGCCGGCCTTGTCGGCGCGCTTCTCGATCTTCTTTTCAGCCGGCCCCCAATTGCCGTCCAGCGCCGAAACCAGCTCGCCATTGGCGGCGATCGGCCAGTTCTCTCGCTCCCAGGACGGTCCCGCGGCGCTCTTCACCACCGAGTCCTTGTCGTCCTTCAGTTCCTTGAAGAAATCACGCCACTCGCCGGGGACGGAGGAAGAGTCCTCCTCGTAGCGGGCGTAGAGGTCCTCGATGTAGTCGGCATTGCCGCCATAGAGGAAGGAGGTGTGAGCGAAGGTCTCGTTCGCCTGGTTGCTGCGTGCCATCTCAAATCGTGCGGCCCCTGTTCAAGGGTACCGTCTCCTGTCATCGGTCCGATCGGGCGGTGGTTTCACGTGAAACAACCGTTGGCCCTTAAGCCGCGATATGGGGTCGGATTCCTGGCGATGCAGCGACGCGCGACCCGCTCGCGCCGTTCATGTGGAAATGGCCCGGTTTTTGAAGCCCGCGCCATCTCTGTTCGTCCCGGGCGATCAGCCCTTGAGTATCTTCACCAGCGTCTTGCCAAGCTGGGCTGGCGACGGCGACACCGTGATGCCGGCCGCTTCCATCGCGGCGATCTTGTCCTCGGCGCCGCCCTTGCCGCCGGAGACGACCGCGCCGGCGTGGCCCATGGTGCGGCCCTTCGGCGCCGTACGCCCGGCGATGAAACCGACCATCGGCTTCGACCGCCCGGCCTTCGCCTCGTCCTTGATGAACTGCGCGGCGTCTTCCTCTGCCGAACCGCCGATCTCGCCAATCATGATGATCGATTCCGTCTGGGGGTCCTTCAGGAACATCTCCAGCATGTCGATGAACTCCGTGCCCTTCACCGGATCGCCGCCGATACCGACCGCTGTCGACTGGCCGAGGCCCTCATTGGTGGTCTGGAACACGGCCTCGTAGGTCAATGTGCCGGAGCGCGAAAGGATGCCGACATTGCCCTTTTTGAAGATATTGCCGGGCATGATGCCGATCTTGCACTCGTCCGGCGTGAGCACGCCCGGACAGTTCGGCCCGATCAGCCGCGACTTGGAAGCGTCGAGCTTCGCCTTCACCTTGACCATGTCCATCCCCGGAATGCCCTCGGTGATGCAGACGATCAGGCCGATCTCGGCTTCGATCGCCTCCAGGATCGCCGCCGCGGCGCCAGCCGGCGGCACGTAGATGACGGAAGCGTCCGCACCGGTCTTCGCCTTGGCCTCCGATACCGAGGCAAAGATCGGCAGGCTCTCGCCATTGGCTCCCGCCCAGGTCTCGCCGCCCTTCTTGGGGTGCGTGCCGGCGACCATCTGCGTGCCGTGATAGGCCAGGGCCTGGCTCGTGTGGAACGAGCCGGTCTTGCCGGTCAGGCCCTGCACGATGACCTTGGTGTTCTTGTCGACGAGAATGGACATGGAGTTTCCTGGTCAGTTTTCGATCAAAGGGTTGATGACCCGCACGCCGTCATATGACTGACCGTGGCTGAGGTCTTCGGTGTAGAGGATAGTTTCGTCCAGGCGTTTTGCGGCCGCGATGAGCGCGGCGTCCCAATAGGAAATCTGATAGCGGCGCGAGAGTGCAATGCCTGCCAGCACGACGCCGCGGTCGACTGCCTGGACGGGGAATCTCTCGAGAAACGTCAGCCATCGTTCGACTTCGGTGATCGCCATACGGTGCTTCCGGACGACGATATTGTAGAATTCCGCCAAGACCTGAGCCGACATCGCGTAGGGACCATCCTCGAGAAAATCCACGGCCCGTCGCCATTTAACAGGCTCATCGACTGCGCCGGTTGCGGCGTAGACCAAGACATTCGTATCAACGAAGCCGGCCCTCATAGGCATCCTCCCGGGTGAACTTGTAATCCTTTCCGAGGGAAATGACCGTCTTAGCGCTCATTTCGCGCAATTCGGCGAGTGCTTCCTTGTATTGCCGACGCTCGTCATCCTTTGCCTGGCTCAGTTGCTCCAGATGCTCGCGGACGAGCGCGTTGAGTGACGTACCTCGGTCATGGGCAATCGCGCGAACGCGCTGCAGAACCTCTTCGTCGACGGCCAGTGTGATGTTCTTGGTCATGATGCACCTCCACAGTCACACATAATTTGTGTTGCACACACGGGCAACCTGATGCCGCTTACATCGCCGCCCAGATTTGCGGCCGTCACGCTCGGCCGCGCCTCAGGGTCAATCACCCGGCCAGTTTCGCCGCGGCATCCTTGCCGAGTTTCGTCAGTTCCGCGCGGCCCATGCTGAGCACGAAGTGGGTGCCGCCTGCGGGAATGGCGGTCATCGTCACCACTTCGCCGGCGTCGTCGACGAAGCTCCAGAAGCCGGCACCGGGCTGTTTCATGCCGACCACGCCGCCGCCGGCCACGACGCCGTCGATCTTCGCCAGCACGGACGTGTCGAGATCGTCCGGCTTCTTCACCAGCACCATCTGGCAGGTCGTGGCGATCACATGCGGAAACTCGACGCGGCTGATCGTCAGGAAGTCGCCATCCTTGCCCTTGGTCGCAGAAAACAGGCCAGCGGCCGCTTCGCCCTTGCCGGATCCGTTCGCCTCTTCCCCAACCGCTTTCCAGCCCTTTTCCGTGGCCACGTGTCCGCCGTCGGAAACGGTCTTGAGACCGGTCGAGCAGATGTCGAGATAGTCGGCGAGCAGGGATGAGGCACCGCTCGGCGGCGCGATCGGCAGCTTCACGCCGGCCGCCTCTGCAGAAGACCCAAGGGCGACGACACAGCCCAAAGCGAGAAGGGTCCCGGTGAGACCGCGAATTCCGCGATCGATCGATGCAAGGCTCATGAGTTCTTCCTTCCTGTTCGACGTCACACTCATCGGTTACCCGACAGCAGCAACAATCTTCTTGGCGGCATCATCCAGATCGTCCGCCGCGGTGATCGCAAGGCCGCTCTCGTTGAGGATCGCCTTGCCCTTTTCGACATTGGTGCCTTCGAGGCGAACCACGAGCGGCACCTTGAGGCCGACCTCCTTGACCGCCGCGACGACGCCCTCGGCGATGACGTCGCATTTCATGATGCCGCCGAAAATGTTGACGAGGATGCCCTTCACGTTCGGATCGGCGGTGATGATCTTGAAGGCGTTGGTCACCTTTTCCTTGTCGGCGCCGCCGCCGACGTCGAGGAAGTTCGCCGGCGCCTTGCCGTAGAGCTTGATGATGTCCATCGTTGCCATTGCGAGGCCCGCGCCGTTCACCATGCAGCCGATGTCGCCCTCGAGCGCCACATAGGCGAGGTCGTATTTCGACGCCTCGATCTCCTTGGCGTCTTCCTCGCTCTCGTCACGCAACGCCTTGATGTCGTCATGGCGGAACAGGGCGTTGCCATCGAAGGAGACCTTGGCGTCCAGCACCCGCAGCCGGCCGTCGGTCATGACGATCAGCGGGTTGATCTCCAGGAGGCTCATGTCCTTCTCGGTGAAGGCCTTGTAGAGAATCGGGAAGAGTTTCATCCCGTCCGCGCGCGCCGCACCGTCGAGCTTCAGGGCGTCGCAGATTTTGGACGCATCCGCCTCGGTCACGCCGGCCATCGGCTCGATGGCGACGTTGATGATCTTTTCCGGCGTCTTTTCGGCGACGGTCTCGATGTCCATGCCGCCCTCGGTCGAGGCAACGAAGGCGATCTGGCCCACCGACCGGTCGACGAGCAGTGACAGATACAGCTCTCGGTCGATATCGGCACCGTCCTCGATATAGAGGCGGTTCACCTGCTTGCCCGCATCACTCGTCTGCTTGGTTTTGAGCGTGTTGCCGAGCATCTCCTGCGCGTTCTTCACCACCTCGTCGATCGAACGCGACAACCGAACGCCGCCCTTGGCGTCGGGGCCCAGTTCCTTGAACGTGCCCTTGCCGCGGCCGCCGGCATGAATCTGGCTCTTCACAACATAGAGCGGCCCGGGCAGCTGCTTGGCGGCCGCCTCGGCTTCCGACGCCTTGGTGATCGCGACGCCCTCGGCGACCGGCGCGCCAAAGTTCTTGAGGACTTGCTTGGCCTGATATTCGTGGATGTTCATGAGGCAGTTCCCTCTAGGGAGCGGAAGGCGGAAAGTGGATCGCGCCACACGGTCGATGCGCGGGCGTGGGATGCGAAAACGGGTCGCCTTTGGGGCGACCCGGTGTTGTCAATTCAGCTTCGGCGAGATGCCTCGGCAGGCTTCCATCAGGCCCTTGACCGAATTCACCGACTTCTCGAACTGCGCCTTTTCGTCGGCGTTGAGGTCGATCTCGATCACCCGCTCGACGCCGTCGGCGCCGATGACGCAGTGCACGCCGACATAAAGGTCGCTCATCCCATACTGCCCGTCGAGGGCGGCCGCGCAGGGCAGGACGCGCTTCTTGTCCTTGAGATACGCTTCGGCCATCATGATCGCCGAGGAAGCCGGCGCGTAATAGGCCGAGCCGGTCTTCAGAAGGCCGACGATCTCGGCGCCACCGTCGCGGGTGCGCTGGATGATCTGCTCCAGGCGCTCGGCCGAGCACCAGCCCATCTTGACGAGATCGGTCAGCGGAATGCCGCCCACCGTCGAATAGCGCGGGAGCGGCACCATGGTGTCGCCATGACCGCCGAGCACGAAGGCGGTGACGTCCTCGACCGAGACCTTGAACTCTTCGGCGAGGAAGGTGCGGAAGCGCGATGAATCCAGCACGCCGGCCATGCCGACGACCTTCTCCTTCGGCAGGCCGGAGAACTTCTGCAGCGCCCAGACCATCGCGTCGAGCGGGTTGGTGATGCAGATGACGAAGGCGTTCGGCGCATATTTCGCGATGCCGGCGCCGACCTGCTCCATGACCTTCAGATTGATGCCGAGGAGATCGTCGCGGCTCATGCCCGGCTTGCGCGGCACGCCGGCGGTGACGATGCACACGTCGGCGCCCTCGATGCCGGCATAGTCGTTGACGCCGGTCAGCTTGCCGTCGAACCCTTCGACCGGACCGCTTTCGGCCAGATCCAGCGCCTTGCCCTGGGGCGTGCCTTCCGCGATGTCGAACAGGACGACGTCGCCGAGGTCCTTGAGGCTCGCAAGGTGGGCGAGCGTGCCACCGATCATGCCGGAACCGATGAGTGCGATCTTTTTACGCGCCAAAACGAGCATCCTTCTGAAAAGCCGCCACCATCGAAAGCCCAGAGGCACCCCGGCGGCCGTTTGATTTCGCAGATGCAGCAGTTAGGGCACCGGCCCGACTTGCCGAATCCTCTTGAAGCCTTTTCGGGAGCGATCGCAGCCGTTCGATACGCGCGCCTGTCGGCGCGGTCCGAAAGCTGACGCAACGGTGCCCCGTTGCGGCATTGCAATAGACCGGTGGGAATGGTCGCGCAACCGCCAAACGCCAGCGCCAAAGAATTCAATTGGTTAGTTCATTCAGGACTTACGTAAACGTCAATGGTGTTCGGTATTGCGAACAATGGGCCATCACGGAGCGCCCTCGAACCGACCCTTCACCGTCACGCCATCCGGTCCGAAACGAGAAACGCTGACCGCCAGCCGAGCCCGATCGGATCACCCGCCCGACGGCGCCGCCTTTTCCTGATACTCGTCCGAGCGCATCTCATGCAGCCGCGAAACGGTGCGGTCGAACTCGAAGGCTTCGGTGCCTGATCGGCCTTGATACAACTCTTCAGCCGGTGCCTCGGCCGACATCACCAGCCGCCGGCCGCTTTCGTAGAGCGCGTCGACGAGGTTGATGAAGCGCTTGGCCTCGTTGCGCTGCGCTTCTGCCATTACCGGCACCCGGTCGAGCATCAGCGTATGAAAGCGTCGGGAGATGGCCAGATAGTCCTGCGCGCCCAGGGGCCGGGCCAGAAGATCGTCGAAGTCAAAGCGCGCCGCGCCGTTCCCGGCCCGCGGCACCGAGATCGTCCGACCCTTCACCGACAGCGAATCCGCACCCGCCTTCTTCCCATCGAGCAGAGCGTTCCAGCTCGCGTCCATCGTGGCCTCGGCGTCCTCGCCGAGCGGCGTCACATAGAGATTGTCACGGCCGATCGCAGCAAGGCGATAATCCTCGGCTCCCGCCAATTCGATGATCGCAGTGTGCTCCTTCAGGGTGTCGACGAACGGCAGGAAGAGCCCGCGGTTCAGACCGTCACGATACAGATCGTCGGGTGCCACGTTGGAGGTGGCGACGAGAACGATTCCCTCCTCGAAGAGCGCCTTGAACAGTCGCGACAAAATCATCGCGTCGGCGATGTCGGTGACCGAGAACTCGTCGAAGCACAACAGCCGTGCTCCGGCGGCGATGTCCCTGGCGACCGGCGGGATCGGATCGTCGCCGCTGGCGGTGCCCGCCTTCACCGCGTCGCGATGGGCCCCGATCCGGTCGTGTGCCTCGCCCATGAAGGCATGGAAATGCACCCGGCGCTTCTGCGCCACCGAGCACTGGCGATAAAACATGTCCATCAGCATCGACTTGCCGCGGCCGACGTCACCGAAAATATAAAGCCCCTTCGCGGGACCGCTGTCGGCCCCGGCGCCCTGCGACTTGCCGAACAGCCAGCCGAGCGCGCTCTTCTTCGAGGCGACGGTCTGCGACGACAATCGCTTGTCGAGCCCATCGAGCCGATCGGCGAGGGACCGCTGGGCCGGATCGGCGACGATCTCGCCGGTCTCGATCAACCGTTCGAGTGCGGAGCGGACAGGACCCGAACGGGCCCGGGGACCGGATGGTACGGAAACGCCCGAGCGGGCAGGCGGGGCAGAACTCGGCATCGGGCCTCGGCGTGTAGGGGTGCCCCGAAACATGGCGCAGCGGATGGCATGCGGCACCTTGGCCCCGGCATCATGAAAACGGGCGCCGGTGCTTGTCGCACCGACGCCCGTCCGAAACAACGTTCCGGTTAGCGATAAAGGCTGATCGTCTGGCCACCCTTGGTCTGCCCGTCGTAACGCGAGCCACCCGATTTGGAGAGGCTGGCCACCTGCGAGCCGCCGGAATCCTTGAGCAACACCTGGCTTCCAGAGACGTCCCATGCCGACACGTCGGCGACGGCGCCGGGACA
>JBBSUS010000058.1:0-8531 GCA_038234195.1 Hyphomicrobiales bacterium
ATGCTGCGGCGCGGCGGCGTGGCGACCGGCCTGTGGACACCGCTGCCGGTCCTGCTGTTCGCCGCATTGGACCTTCACGGGTAGAGGTGCTGGACGCTCGCGGGCTTCCTCAGTCGGCGTCGGCTTCCAGCGCTTCCATGTCATCGTCCGAAAGGCCGAAATGGTGGCCGATCTCATGGATGAGGACGTGGGTGACAATGGTGGCGAGCGCCTCTTCGTGCTCCGCCCAGTAGTCGAGGATCGGTCGGCGATAGAGGAGAATGCGGTTCGGCATTTCGCCGGTGACGCCGCTTGCTGCGTCGCCGATGCCGCGGCCCTCGAACAGACCGAGAATGTCGAAGGGACTCTCGAGCTGCATCTCCTCGACCACGTCATCGTCGGGAAAATCTGCGATGTGGAAGCGAATCTCGCCAGTGAGCGCGCGAAATTCGTTCGGCAGTTCGGCAAAGCCGCGCATCGCCATTGCCTCGAAATCTTCAAGGCTCGGCGCGAACAGCCTGTCCCAAACGGTGTTCGCAGAGCTCGCGGAAGCCGGCGTGTCAGGCGTCGTCTCGTTGGTTGCCATGTCGTGCGATGCCATCTCGCTTTGCGCGTGTTCGGGCGGTTTTCCGGATCGTCGGGCGGGTTCGGCATCGGTGCCGGCTTTGGCCAAATGGCGGTCAAGATCGCCGGCTTTCGTTTCGTTTGCCTTCGCCGGTGTTGCCTGTCTGCGTCGCCGTTCGCTTGAAGGTCGGCGCGCCTGTCGACGCTCCTGTCGTCCACAAATCTGGTTTCATTGGCCTTCCGACAAGACCACGGAGCCACCGACGTTGAAATAGCGCGGGGAAGCCTAACCGATTGCCGCTCATTGGAAGTTGCGTCCGCGTGGCAGGACGGCGCGCACCGAGCGAACTTCCTGCGCCGGCCGGGCATTCGATGAGGCAGCGGGAGGCGGGCGGTCGGCCGAGGCTGCGAGCGTTGGCGAAGCGCCTGAGGGGCCTTGAGGGGGCGATACGGTGGCCCGCATGCGACCACGGCGCTCCATCAGCCTGCGGTGGCTGCGACCTTCGTCGACCGGGCGGCGGACCTCGTCTGCGCGGGCGAGCGCCGCGTCGAGGCAGGCGTCCATCTCGGCTTCGGCGGCCCGCGCGTCTGGCAGCGGCGCGCCGGGGCGGTGATGGCCCGGCCTCCGCAAGGGTGTCCGGACATGGTCGGCACGGTCGAGCGCGGCGTCGGCAATCAAGCCGTCCGCCGTGCCGGTCGTGGACGTGCTTTCGACGTCGCCGAGCCCCGAAAGTGGCGCCAGAAGTGGCGTGAAATCCTCGATCGTCTCGGCCACCACATGGATGACGCCGCGGTCGGACTGCATGCGCCCGGATATCTTGATGAAGCGGGCGCCAAGGACGGTCGGCCGGAACCGCTCGAAGGTCTTCGGCCAGACGATGATGTTGGCGATGCCGGTCTCATCCTCGATGGTCATGAAGATGACGCCCTTGGCCGACCCCGGTCGTTGGCGGATGAGCACAAGGCCGGCGACGATGACGCGGCTTCCCGATTTCAGGTTTTCCAGGCTCTCGTTCGCGATCACGCGGCGTTCGAGGAGCGTCCCTCGCACGAAGGAGACCGGGTGCGCCTTGAGCGACAGGGACAGGAAGCGATAATCGTTGATCACCTCCTCGCCGGGCGGCATCGGCGGCAGATGCGCATCGGGCTCGGCCTGAAGATCTCCCGGGGCAAAATCTTTCGATGCCGCGCTCTCGAAGAGCGGCAGGCGTTCGGCCGAACCCTTGGCGTCGAGGGCCCGGCAGGCCCACAGCGCATCCCGTCGCGACAGGCCCAAGGCGGCGAAGGCGTCGGCGTCGGCCAGGCGCTCGATCGTTGCGCGCTTGAGGCCAGAGCGCAGCCAAAGATCGCGCACTGAGTCATAGCCGGCGCCGCGCTTCTCGACGAGTGCGGCCATGTCGGCCTCGGGGAGGCCCTTCACCTGCCGGAAACCGAGGCGGATCGCCTTTCTGGTGCGTATTTCGCCGGCCATCTCGCTGTGGCGTGACTTCATGGCTGCGGGGTCGAAGGGCGCGTTCTCGAGGCGCTGGTCCCAGCCCGAGGCGTTGATACAGACGGGGCGAACGTCGATGCCGTGTTCGCGGGCATCGCGCACGATCTGCGCCGGGGCATAGAAGCCCATCGGCTGGGCGTTGAGGAGAGCCGCGGCAAAGACGTCCGGGTAATGGCATTTCAGCCAGCAGGAGGCATAGACGAGGAGGGCGAAGGAGGCCGCGTGGCTTTCGGGAAAGCCGTATTCGCCGAAGCCCTCGATCTGCTTGAAGCAGCGCTCGGCGAAGTCCTTCTCGTAGCCGCGCGCCAGCATGCCCTCGACCATCTTGTTCTGGAAGGTGTGGATCGTGCCGACCCGCCGGAAGGTCGCCATGGCCCGGCGCAGCCGATCGGCTTCGTTGGGCGTGAAGCCGGCGGCGACGATGGCGATCTTCATCGCCTGCTCCTGGAAGAGCGGCACACCGAGCGTGCGGCCGAGCACTTCTTCCAGTTCGGGGCTCGGATAGGTGACCTTTTCGAGGCCCATCTTCCGCCTGAGATAGGGATGCACCATGTCGCCCTGGATCGGGCCGGGACGCACGATCGCCACCTCGATGACGAGGTCGTAGAAGGTCTTGGGCCTCAGCTTGGGCAGCATCGACATCTGCGCCCGGCTTTCGATCTGGAAGACGCCGAGCGTGTCGGCGCGGCACGTCATCGCATAGGTCGGCGCGTCGTCGGCGGCGAGCGACAGATCGGCCAGCGTCAGCTGGACGCCGTAATCCTCTTTGAGGAAATCGAAGGCGCGACGCAGGCACGACAGCATGCCAAGCGCGAGGATATCGATCTTCAGGATGCCCAACTCGTCGATGTCGTCCTTGTCCCATTCGACGATGGTGCGCCCGTCCATGCCCGTGTTGAGGATCGGCACGACCTCGTCGATGCGCCCGCGGGTGATGACGAAACCGCCGACATGCTGGGAGAGGTGCCGAGGAAAGCCCGAGAGTTCGGTCGCGAAGGCCAGGACGTTTTGGGTCGTCGGGTCGCCCATGGCCAGGCCGGCGGCCGAGGCCTCGCGCTCGCCGAGATCGGCCGAGGAGTAACCCCAGACCGAGCCGGACAGGGCCGAAACCGCGTCTTCAGAGAGACCGAACGCCTTGCCGACCTCGCGCGAGGCGGAGCGGGCACGATAGGTGATGACGGTGGCGGCGATGGCGGCGTTGTCGCGGCCATAGGTGTCGTAGATCCACTGGATCACTTCCTCGCGCCGCTCGTGTTCGAAATCGATATCGATGTCGGGCGGCTCGCGCCGGTCCGACGAGATGAAGCGCTCGAAGAGCAGGCCGGCGCGCTCGGGCGAGACCTCGGTGATGCCGATCAGGAAACAGACGATGGAATTGGCCGCCGAGCCGCGCCCCTGGCACAGGATGCGCTGCGAGCGGGCGAATTCGACGATGCGCTGGACGGTGAGAAAATAGGGCTCGTATTCGAGTTCGCGGATGATCTTCAATTCGTATTCGATCTTGCCGGGAAGATCGTCCGGAATGCCGCCCGGATAGCGCCGTTCTGCGCCCTCATAGGCGAGGGCCCGCAACTCCTCGGCCGGGCTTCGGGTCAGCCGCAGGGCCTCGTCGGGATACTCGTATTTCAGGCTCTTGAGGTCGAAGGCGAGTTCGCCGAAGAAGGTTCGGGCGGTCTGGATCGCCTGCGGATGGCGGCGAAACAGCCGGGCCATTTCGAGCGGCGGCTTCAAATGGCGCTCGGCGTTGAGCGACAGGAGCCGGCCGGCTTCGTCCAAAGGCACATGCTCGCGGATGGCGGTCATGACGTCCTGCAGCCGGCGGCGGGCGGGGGCGTGATGAAAGACGTCGTTGGTCGCCATCAGCGGTGTGCGGCAGACGCCGGCAAGCCGCTCCGCCCGGGCCAGGCGACGCTGGTCGCCGCCGTCATATGCGGGAGCTACGGCAAGGCGCACGGCGCCGGGGAAGGCCTCGACCAAGGCCCGGAGCGCCTGGCGCAGTGCGGCTTCGGCGGGCTCGGCCTGCGCCGCATCGGCACCGAGTGCGGTTGGAGCGATGACGGCGAGGTTCAAATCCTCGCCCCAGGCGAGAAGGTCGTCCAGATGCAGGACGCAATCGCCCTTCCGGGTGCGCAGATTGCCGATGCTGAGCAGCCGGCAGAGGCGACCCCAGCCGGCGCGGTCGCGTGGATAGGCGAGGATGTCGGGCGTTGCGTCGGCAAAGACGAGGCGGGCACCGGGCGCATAGGGCAGTTCGGCTTCCTTCGCCGCCTGATGGGCGCGCACGACGCCGGAGACCGTATTGCGGTCGGCAAGGCCGAAGCCCGAAAGACCCAGGCGGTGGGCGGTGACGACCAACTCCTCGGGCTGCGAAGCGCCACGCAGGAAGGAGAAGCAGCTGGCGACGCCGAGCTCGGGAAACGGCTCTGGGGGCTCGTAGGCGCGAAGCTTCATGGATGGCGCCCTTTCATCAAAAGGCGAAAAGCCGAGTGCGACCTCGGTCCCAGCCTTCGGCTCGGGATCTGTGCGATATTGGACGCAAAGCGGGATGCGGTGTCATGCGAAGACCCCGTGCATGTACCAGGCCGGGCGGCCGTCGGCGGTGAGGCCCTCCGGGTCGTGTTCGGCCTCCGTGCGGCCCTCGCGGAACAGCCAGAAGCGGCGTCCGTCGTCGTCCTCGACGTTGTAATAATCGCGCGGCGGCTCCTGCGGCGCCCGCCACCACTCGGCACCGATGCGCTCGGGCCCTTCGGCCTTGCGAACCAGATGCAGCGCCCGGCGCCAGCGGAAGGTCAGCGGCGCGCCGTCGGGCACTTCAAAGCTCGCCTCGATGGGCTCGGGCCGTGCGAACAGCCGCAGCGGCCGGGGCTTGATGTCGAGGAGGGTTGGCGCTCCGCGATGAAAGCCCGAGCCGGCGCTCGTTCCGGTTTTGGGCTTTTGCGGTTTTTCGGCGGCGTTCGCCCGTGTGCTGGCCGCGCTGCCGGTATCCTCGATCGGCCGACGCCAAGTCTCGGCGCGCTCGGGGCGGTGGCTGCCCGCATCTTCGGGCGCCAGCACGCTGGCGCTGCCGAGGCGTGCGCCGATGCGATCGATGAGCACTGCGAGGGCGCCCGTCTCGAAGCGCTCACCGTTGAGATCCGTCTGGCTCGCCTCCATGGCCTCGGCAGCGAAGACCGCGAGCCGGACGAGGTCGTAGCCGAAGCCCGCATCGCGCTCGTCGCCGATGGCCTTCAGGCGCTCGCGGAACAGGCGGGCGATGCGGGCCGGGTCGCGCACCGGCAGGGTGGTGCCGACGGCGAGGCGCTCGACGGCACCGTCGACGCGGAACAGCGACAGCTCCAGCTGCCTCGCGCCGAGACCGCGTCTTTCCAGATCGCCTTCGAGCCGCTCGGCGAGCAGCAGAAGCACCCGCTCGATGTCTTCGACGAGGCTGATCGGCTCGAACAGCCGGCGCTCGACGGCGAGATCCGGCACGGCCCGGCGCGGCGAGATCGGCCGGAAAACGCGGGCCGAAGCCTCGTCGAGCCGCCGCAACAGGTTCTCGCCGAAACGGCGGGCCAGTCCGGCTCGCGGCAGGCTCAGAAGCGATGCGATCGTCTTGAGACCGAGACGGCGCAAGAGCGCGGCCGTTGCCGGATCGAGCCTGAGGCTGGCCACCGGCAGCGCCTCGATGGCGGCGATCTCGTCGCCTTCGGGGATCAGAACAGGCTGGTCGGACGATCCGCGCGCGCCGGCCACGAGGGTCGAGGCGGTGCCGGGATGGGCGGCAATCGCCGCCTGTGCGGCAAAACCCTGGTGGAACAAGCGAACAAGAAGGTCGTCCATCAGCGCCCTTTCGCCGCCGAAGAGATGGGCGCAGCCGGAAATATCGAGGACGAGGCCCTCGCAGCCGAAGAGAGGGGGACCGCCTTTGGCCACGCCCTCCAGCGACGTATCGAAGGCGACGAGCGGGGTGTAGCGGTCGCACCAGTCGGCGAGCGCCGCAAGCAGCTTCACATCGGCGGCCCGATCGGCGGCGACGGCGTCGAGGCCAAGGCCAGGGCCAGCGCACGGACCGGGATAACGCGCGCGCGCTTCTGCAAGGCCGGTGCCGGGGGTGAAGCCTTGCGCCTCGGCCCGCTCGCAGACGGCGGCGAGACGGTTGGCGCCCATCACCGTCTCGAAGGTGACGAGCGGTGTCATGGCGTCAGGATGCCCGCCCTCAGGATGCACGCTTGAGCGCCATGATCGCCCCAGCCTCTCGCGCCGGATCCGGTCCGTCGACAGCCGCGGCAGACGGATGGCGAGAAAGCGGGGCGAAACGCGCCTTGGGGGCGGAGCCGAAACGTCGCTCATGGGGGTTCCACTCCAGATCGAAATGCTGCGGACGACCGCCCTGGGATTTTTCGACAGTGACGGAAAAGACCGGATGGCCGATCAGTCGGGCTTCGCCGGGCAGGTCGGCGACGGTTGCGGCCGGTCCCGGCCGGATGCGCAGGCGCAGCGGCGCGGCGGTGGATTCGGGCTTGGCGCCCTGGCGCAAGAGTAGAAACGGCAGACCGGCCTCGCGGGCCCGCAAATGCAGGCGACGGGTGCCTTCCAGCCCGAGACGCGCAGGGTTGCCGCGCACCTCCATGACGGCCATCGCCAGCGCCCGCGAGATCGCCGCTTCTTCGCCTGCCCAGGCGGCGTCTTCGAGCCGCCGCGTGCGCACCAGAAAGAGTGTGCCGGGGTCGAGACCGAAGGCGGCAAGGCCAGGCCCATAGAGCCGTCCGGCTTCCGAAAGGGCATGGTCGTCGGCGATCCACAGGAGCGGCCGGGCCGGAGACGCCGCAAAGCGGATCGCAAGCGCCAGGGCAAAGCCTGCGAGGCTGCCACTGTCGCGGGTTTCGTCGAGATGGATTTCGCTGAGACCCGCTGCGGGAAAACCGCCGCCGAGCGCCCGGTCGGCTTCGGGACAGCCGAGCGGCAGGCGCTGCATGCGGCTGCGGCGTGCGAGTGCTGCATCTGCGGAGCGAGCCGTGTCGTCGAACGGCTTTTCCTCGCTCATGCGGCCTTCGATCATGACGGCTTCGGCGTAGCCCCGAGCCGCATTATGATGAGAATTGCCGACGGGGGCATCGCAAGGCGCGTCGGCTGCGCCCTTTCCCCGCTCGACGCCCTGCGCATTTGGGTGGGCGCTCTTTGCTGTCAGGGCTTTGGCTTGAGAGGTCCTGGCGCCGGCTTCGATGGCATCGAGCCGTACGGCGGGCGCGCCCTCGATCCGGGCGATGGTGGCGCGAAGGGTCGCAAGGTCGCGATTCCTATCGGGACGTTCGGTCGGTCGAGGGGCACAAAACCCCGTCTGGCCGGGTGTTTTCGGCACAGCATGGGGGTCGCTCAATGGAGCGGCATTCCATGCGACAGCACTGGAAACCATAGCGTTCTCCTTCGCCCGCAAGGGTTCGCGGTCGATCAGCCTCTGGTTCGAGAGGATATGTTCCTGATATGTTCCTATCGATTCCAGAGCTCCGCCGGAGAGTCAAGCGGAGTCTTTTTGTGAATTTGTTCCTTGATTTTTCGAAGCCTTGCGCCCGGCCGATTCGCTGACAGGTCTTGGCTGCGGCGAACGCAAAACGCCGCAGCTCGAAAGCTGCGGCGCCGGTGTTTCGCCACGATGGCGAACGCGTTCAGGCGTTCTTCGTCACCTGCCGGCGTTCCTCGACGAAGAAGAGCGGGCGCAAGCGCACGCCGAGCATCGAGCCGATATAGGCGGCGACCAGCCAGAGCCAGCCATGCAGGCTGCCCGAGGCGATGCCGCCGAAATAGGCGCCGATGTTGCAGCCGAAAGCGATTCGCGCGCCGTAGCCCAGAAGCACGCCACCGACCGCCGCGGCCGCCAGCGAGCGGGCCGGGATCTTGAAGTTTGGGGCGAGGCGACCGGCCAAGGCCGCGGCCAGCAGCGCGCCCAGCATGATGCTGATGTCCCTCACCGAGGTGACGGCGGACCCGACGCTGCCCGACAGCGCCGAGGCATTGCCCGGCGCCTGCCAATAGGCCCAGGCGGATGGATCGAATCCCAGGAGTTCGGCGCCCTTCGCGCCCCACAAGGCAAAGGCCGAGGTGATGCCCCAGGGCCGGCCGGCGAGCGCCAGGGTAACGAAATTGAGGATTGCCAGAAGAACAGCCCCGGCGACCAGCGGCCAGGGACCGCGGGTGAAGCGGGCAAGGCCGTTTCGCGAACTCGGCCCGGCGCGCTCCAGGCCGCCGTGACGGCGCTTTTCGATGAGCACCGTGGCCGCTGCAATCAACGCAAAGACGGCGAAGGAGAGGACGATCCCTGCTGGAGCGCCGAGTGCGTGGACCAGCGAAACGGGCTCGAAGGCGGGCAGCGACATCCACCAGTCGAAATGCACCGTCGCCAGCACCGAGCCGACGACGAAGAACAGGAGCGTCACCAGCATGCGGGCGTTGCCGCCCCCGACCGTGTAAAGCGTGCCGGAGGCACAGCCGCCACCGAGTTGCATGCCGATGCCGAACA
>JBBSUS010000059.1:0-8524 GCA_038234195.1 Hyphomicrobiales bacterium
CGACGCGCCGTGCAGCGCCACGCGGATTTCGCCGGCAGCCGGATCGCCGGGATCGGCGCGGTCGACGAGTTCCAGACGGTCGAGACCGCCGGGGTTGTTGATCTGGATGGCTTTCATGCGGAAGGCTCCGTTGGTCTGCTTTCAGTGTCGAAAGCCGAACGGAGCGCAAAGCCGCTTCGTTGCAACAGGATGCTATGAACGCTGGGTCTCGGTTTGCGAGAACCAAGCTCGCGCCAGTCCACGATACACCGAGCGGTCTTTGCTGCGGCGACAGTCGCGGCGTTCACCGCTGGGGCCCTGGTATGGCCGCGGCCGCCACGGCGCTGGTGGTGATCAGCCGTGGAATGCCGTGCGCAGAAGGTTGATCTGTTCGCCGACCGGGTTCGAGCCCTCCGGCATGATTCCGGACAATTCGCCATAGATTTCGCGATCGAGCATGGCGATGCGGCGCTCGAGCTTCAAAGCGCGCTCGACCAGACTGCGGAAGCTGTCCGGCAGGTCGCCGTATTGCGGCGAATCCTTCGCCGTGCCGAGGCCTTCGAGACGAACCTTGACCTTTTCGGCCTCGACCTGCGCGCGCGACATGTCGCCCTGATTGGCGGCACGCTGAAGGAGCAGCCAGGAGGCAACCTGCATCAGGCGCGTCGTCATCCGCATCGATTCGGCCGCGTAGAGCGTCGAAGTGGGCTTGGAGAGTTGCTTGGCCTCGACGCGGCCGGGGCCGTCGAGGTAGACCGCGGTCTCGTCGACCAGCGCCATCCCTTCGTTGAACAGCGGCTGAAACGAGCGCGAGAAGGCCAGGTGTTCGGCAAGCCGTATCATCCTGTCGTCGTCCCTCGAACCCGTCATCTGCGTCGTCATAAGCGGGATCCGTCGTTCATCGGTGCCATAGGCCCAAGCGTCTCGCCGGTGCGGTCGCGCCGCCGCCTGTCGGGAGCGAATGATGCGCGATTTTTCGGGACCTTGAAAGCCTCGGCAAGGTGCGGCGGACCGGAACGGTTTGCAAGCGCGCACCGTCGCAATGGTTAATTGCGGTTAACCACATTGATTGCAATTCGATCCATTCGGCATGCAGACCCTGCCGTCTATGCCTCGGACCCCTGTGGATAGCCCGCAGGTGGGGAGGGGCAGCCGCGGTCCGGCCAAAAAAAAGAGCCGCGGCAAGCGGCTCTGAAGAGTTACAACAGGGAGGCGTCAAACAAAGCGGCAAGCGCTCCGTCTATCCAGGATGGTCTGGCCGCATGGCCGAACCAAAATTGGACTGAACACAGTTAAGCACTGGAAACCTTACCTGGGGATTAACGACGGCTGGCCTTGGCAAGATTTTCGCTACTTGTTCGTTGGAGGACCCCGAACGAAAGCGAACGCATGACGATACCCGACCAGATGAACGCTGTGGTGATGGACGGCAAAGGCGGTCCAGAAGTCTTGAAGATCGGCCGTAAACCGGTGCCGAAGCCAGATGCGGGGCAGATTTTGATCGCGGTGGCCGCCGCCGGCGTCAACCGGCCCGACGTCATGCAGCGTCAGGGCCTTTATCCGCCGCCGCCGGGCGCGCCCGATTGGCCGGGACTCGAGATAGCCGGCGTGGTCGCGGCGGCGGGCGAGGGGGCCGACGCGTTCAAGGTCGGCGACCGTGTCATGGCGTTGGTGCCGGGCGGTGGCTATGCCGAATACGCCACCGTTTCGGAACAGAACGCCATTGCCGTGCCGGACTCGATCGGGCTCGATGTGGCGGCGGCATTCCCCGAAACCTTCTTCACCGTCTGGCATAATGTCTTTCAGCGCGGCCATCTGAAGGAAGGCGAGACCTTCCTCGTTCACGGCGGCACCTCCGGCATCGGCACCACCGCCATTCAACTTGCCACCGCGTTCGGCGCACGGGCGTTCGCGACGGCGGGCAGCGACGAAAAATGTCGCGCAGCCGAGAAGCTCGGCGCGACACGGTGCGTGAACTACAAGAGCGAGGATTTCGTCGAGGTCCTGAAACAGGCGACGGACGATCACGGCATCGACGTGACGCTCGACATGATCGGCGGTGACTATACAGGCCGCAACCTGCAACTTGCCGCCGACGACGGACGGATCGTCCAGATCGCCTTTCAGAAGGGCAACAAGGTCGAGATCGACCTCAATTATCTGATGCGCAAGCGGCTGACCTTCTGCGGCTCGACCCTGCGCAACCGGCCGATCGCCGTGAAGGCGCAGATCGCTGCCGAACTGTCGCAGAAGGTGCTGCCGCTTCTGGCGAACGGCACCGTCTCGCCGCTGATCGACACACGCTATGCGTTGGCAGACGCGGCCAAGGCCCACCAGCACATGGACGACGATCACATCGGCAAGATCGTCTTGCTGACGGAATCTTTTCGGGACCGGTGATCTTTTGTCGAGGCCGCGGGCGCAATTCTGGTCGCGAATTCCTTGCGCCATCGCGCCCCGGTCCGTATAAGTCGGTCGAATTCCGGACATGTGGTTTGAATTTCCACCGCCAGCCTCCCGGGGCCGGCCCATAGGAGGACTGTATCCATGGCACAGCAGCTTTTGATGCCGAAGGCGACAGCGGTCTGGCTCGTCGACAACACCTCGCTGTCCTTCGAGCAGATCGCGGACTTCTGCACCATGCATCCGCTCGAGATCAAAGCCATCGCCGACGGCGAGTCGGCGCAGGGGATCAAGGGTCTGGACCCTGTTCTCACGGGTCAGTTGACTCGCGAGGAAATCTCGATGGCCGAAAAGGACAGCAACAAGAAGCTGAAGATCGCCGCGCCCAAGGTTCGCGTGCCAGAGGCCAAGCGCAAGGGCCCGCGCTATACGCCGGTCTCCAAGCGTCAGGACCGGCCGAACGCGATCCTGTGGCTGGTGCGCAACCATCCCGAGCTGAAGGATCCGCAGATCTCGCGGCTGGTCGGTACGACCAAGAACACCATCGCGCAAATCCGCGACCGCACCCATTGGAACTCGGCCAGCCTGCAGCCGATGGACCCGGTGACACTGGGCCTGTGCACGCAGATCGACCTCGACCTTGAAGTCGAAAAGGCATCGAAGGGCATCGTGCGGCCGGAGGAACTGGCCGAGGAAGAGCGCCTGCTGTCGGTCTCGCAGACCCAGAACTGGAACCGCAAGGAGCCGGCAGGCGAGGACGATGAGCTGGATGCCGCGGCTGTCTTCGCCAAGCTCACCTCGATGCGGGGCGAAAAGAGCGACGAGGACGGCGACGACCGCAGCTGATCTCGCCGGGAACTTAATGTTTGACGATACGGCGTCGGAGGGATCCGGCGCCGTATCTTTGTCAGCGCGGCGTCAGTCTTCGTCGTCGCCGTCTTGCCGGACCTTGACCGTGTAGTTGAGCCCGAGCCGGCCGCCATCGGCGTAGATGGTCTGGCCCGTGATATAGCTGGCATCCTCGGAGGCGAGAAAAGCGGCGACGGCGGCGATCTCGCGAGGCTCGCCGATGCGGCCGAGCGGCGTGCGCGACAGGATGCGATGCTGGGCCTCCGGATCGTCGGCGACGGCGCGCAGAATGTCGGTCATGATCGACCCTGGCCCGATGGCATTGACCCGGATGCCATGCGGGGCGAGCGACAGGGACATCACCTTTGTGAGCTGGTTGAGCCCGCCCTTGGAGACCGAATAGCCGACCTGGTCGGCGATGGCGAAGACGGCGTTGATCGAGGACATGTTGATGATCGCGCCGGGCGAGCCGCCGTTCTTCACGGTCTCGACCATGTGTCGGGCAACCGCCTGACCGCAGAGAAACGCGCCCTTCAGATTGATCGACAGCACCTTGTCGAACGAGTCTTCCTCGAGTTCCAGAAAGTCGCCCTTGGAGACGATGCCGGCATTGTTGACCAGGATGTCGATGTCGCCGAATTCGTCGAGGGCGGTGGCAACGAGATTGTGGACGTGCAGGCGGTTGGAGACGTCGCAAGCGGCAAAGCGGATTTCGCCCAGGCTCTTGAGGTCGGCGACCGCGGCCTGACCGGATTTTTCGTCGACGTCGGCGATGACCACCTTGGCACCGTCGTGCAGAAAGCGGCGGGCGATGGCGAGGCCGATCCCCTTGGCGCCGCCGGTGACGATCGCGACCTTCCCGTCGAGAGCCATGGCGTTTCTCCTGTGTTCGTTGGTTCAGCCGCGACACGCGGCGAAGCGCTCTCCTTATCAGAGACGGCGGTTCTTGGCAGAGGGGGCAAAGGGCGCGGCCGCTGTGCCAGACCGATCAGCCGTTGCCCTTGAACCCAGGATAAAGCGTCATGCCGCCATCGACGAAGAGCGTCTGGCCGGTGATGTAGTCGGCGGCATCCGAAACAAGGAAGGTGACGGCGCGGCCGACATCGGCGGGATCGCCCACCCGGCCGTAGGGAATGAGCTTCAGCATGCCTTCGAGATTGGTCTCGCGCTCCTCGGCGTTGATGCCGGTCGCGATCGCGCCGGGGGCGACGGAATTGACGCGGATCTTTTCTGCGCCGACCTCTTGGGCGATCGACTTCATCAGCATCTGGATGCCGCCCTTGGAGGTCGCATAATTGACGTGGAACGCCCACGGAATCACCTGGTGGACCGACGAATCGAAGACCAGCTTGCCGAGCGCCTTCGAGACGTCCTCGCGCATGCCCTTCTTGCGAAAGCGGCGCACCGCTTCTCGCCCGACGAGGAAGGCACCGGTGAGGTTGACCGATATCACCGTGTTCCAGTCGTCGAGCGTCATGTCGGTCAGCGCTGCGTCCTTCTGCAGGCCGGCATTGGAGACGACGATGTCGATCGGCCCGAACTTGTCTTCGGTTTCGTCGAACATGGCGATGACGTCGGCTTCGTTGGAAACGTCCGCCTGAACCTTGAAGGAGCGGCGGCCCATCGCCTGGATGTCGGCGACGGTCGCGTCGGCATCCCGCTCCGAGCCATGGTAGTTCACGACGACATCGGCGCCGGCCTTAGCCAGTTCCTTTGCTGTCGCCTCGCCGATGCCGGAGGAGGAGCCGGTGACGATCGCCACCTGGCCGGCAAGGCTATGAAGATCGTTAGTAGACGCCATCAGGGTCCTCCAGCATCTGGAATTCGAAATGGTGGGGATCTTTCTTGTCCCCATTCAACGCGCGATCGAGCCAGATGGCTGCCGAGATCAGCGACAAATGGGTGAGCCCCTGCGGAAAATTGCCGAGATGGTCGCCGGCGGACGAAAGCTCTTCGGAATAAAGCCCCAGATGGTTGGAATAGGTGTGGAGCTTCTCGAACAGGAGGCGCGCCTCCGCGACGTAGCCTGTGCGGGCCAGCGCCTCAACATACCAGAAGGAGCAGATCGTAAAGGCGCCTTCCTCCCCGTCGAGACCGTCGTCATTCTCGTCGGAATTGATGTAGCGCTTCACCAGGCAATCGTGGACGAGCTTCTCCTTGACCACCTTCAGCGTCGAGGTCCACATCGCATCGCGCGGGTTGATGAACTTGACCAGCGGCATCAACAGCACCACCGCGTCGATGGACTTGCTGCCCTTGTACTGGGTGAAGGCGCCGATATCCGGGTTCCAGAATTCCTCCAGCAGCGATTTCTGGATCAGGTCGCGCTGGGTGCGCCAGCGGATGATGTCCGCAGGCAGCGAATTCTGGTCCGCTATGCGCACGCCGCGGTCGAGTGCCACCCAGCACATCAGCCGCGAGGACAGATATTCCTTCGGCTCGCCGCGGCTTTCCCAGATGCCCTTGTCGGGCAAGTGCCAGTTGTCGCAGAGCCAGTCGAGAATCCGCTCTAGCTTCACCCAGACCGAGTAGGCAGGTTTCCCGCGCGCCTTGGTGGAGATGTAGACCGCGTCCATGAACTCGCCATAGATGTCCATCTGGCGCTGTGAATAGGCGGCGTTGCCGATGCGGACAGGCTTGGACCCACTGTAGCCGTCGAGATGGTCGAGGCTGGTCTCTGGCAGCTTCTCCGAACCATCCATGCCGTACATGATCTGCAGGCCAGATTCGCCGGTCTCGACGGCGCGCTCCATCAAGAAGTGAATGAAGCTCTCGGCCTCGTCGTAATAGCCCAGGCGCGACAGCGAATGGAGGCTGAATGCGGCGTCTCGAACCCAGCAGAAACGGTAGTCCCAGTTGCGCTCGCCGCCGATCACCTCGGGCAAGCCGAACGTCCCCGCGGCGGCGATCGAGCCGTATTGCGACGAGGTGAGGAGTTTCAGGGTCAGCGCCGAGCGCACGACCAGTTCGCGCCAGAACACCGGGTAGGTCCCGGCATTGACCCATTTGTGCCAGTGATCCCGGGTCCGAGAGAAGGCCTTGCGAACATAGTATTCGTCGACCGTGGGTTGATCCTTGCGGCCAGGGCAGAAGACGATATAGGCGGTCTCACCCTGCTTGAGCGTTCGCCCGCCGCGGACCGTGTCTCCTTCGATCTCGAAATCCATCGGCGTGTAGAAGAACGCCGACTTTTCGCTGGCGTCATCAGCGCTCCAGGCGACCTTGAAGCCGCCTTCGATGCTCTCGATGCGGGGTTCGGCGGTGGCGTATTCGGGGCGCGGGGCGACGGTCAGCGCGAAGTCGACGTCGCCCATGATCGCCTTGGCCCGTCGCACGATGCGGCCGGAACCGTCGATCGGCATGAAGTCGGTGATCTCGCCGATGCCATCGTCGCCGAGAAAGCGGGTAACCAGGATGTTGGTGTCCGGCAGGTAGATCTGCCGGTGCTTCATGTCGTCGTTTCCACGGCCGACCCCAAAGCGGAAAACGCCGCCCTTGTGGGGGTCCACCAGTGCGCCGAACAAGGTCGGCGAATCGATTTCCGGGTGGCAGAAAAAGTCGATCGTCCCGTCCTGGGCGACCAGCGCCAGCGTCCGCATGTCCCCGATCACGCCATGCTGGGAGATCAGGTTGGGAACATCATGGGGGTGGTTTGGCGACATGCTCGGGTTTCGTCTTCCAAAGGCAGGATTTGGGCAGCGCGATCGACGTCGCTGCTTTGTGCGGCGCAAAATTTGCGTTCAGCTGAAGTTAGGGAGCCGGCTGAGGAATGCGAGGGAGGACGGGAGGTTGCGGTTCAGCGGTGGATTTGAGGCCTGAAGCCTGCCGCGATACTATCTCGCAGGGCCTCGCACTGCTATCCAGAGCGATGGCGCCCTCGGGACGAGGTCGTCGGCAGATGCGCCGCGACGCGTGTCGCGCCTCACGCAAGTCGCGGGGAGTTCGTCGGATTGGCCAGCGCGATCGAAAACAGCATCCGCCGTGCCATTGCCAAGGGCGATGGCGACGATCCCGATTTCCGGGTCCTCGTTTATGAGGCCGCCGAGCGGGCAATCATCCGCGGCGAGGCCGATGGCAAGACCACATCGGACGAGAGCGACCAGCGGCGTCGCGAACTGATTGCGGCGGTCGAGGCGATCGAGGCCGGCTATCCTCCGGCAGAGCGTGGCGAATCCATCGATGGTGAACATCACCCCGATGCGGGAAGCCCTTCGCAGGAGATTCCCGAAGCGGCTGCTTTCACGGCCGACGATACGGCGACAGGCGTTCCTGCTCCCGACGGCGTGTCGATCGCCGGCAGGCCGGCAAACGCGATGCCTTCCGACAGCGCGGGCGAAGTCGAAAAGCCGAGCCCTCGGGACGAGGCCGAACCGAAGGCCCAGGTCGACGCCGAACGCGGCACCCAATCGGCATCCAAATCCGCATCCAGGCCGGCGAAGCCCGCCGATCGCTGGACGCCGGGTGCTCGGCGCAAGGGCCCTGGAACCGCACGTTATCCCAAACGCATCCTCGCGATCGTCATCGTTGCACTGCTCGCCTTCCTGCTGATCATCGGCGCTTATCTGATCCTGCCGTTCCTGCTGCCAAACCTCTTCGCCAGCACACCTCACGCCGAGTCCAATGTCGATCCGATCGCAGCGGCCATCCGCTCGGCCTCCACCGATGGCGCCACCGGTGTTGCGGGCGGCGGCTGGACGACCGCTTTTGCGGCCGATGGCACCAAGGGTGTCGAAGCCGGCCCCCGCGGCACGGTTTCCGCAGTGACGGCCTCTGGCGAGCGCGCCGCCGTGCGGATCACCGCGAAGACGCCGGCGAATGGCGACGATCCTGCCGTCGTTGCCGCGCTGATCGTCGCAGCGGGCACCGTTGCCGAGTTTGCCGGACACACCGTGCGCGGCGAATTGACGGTCGGCTCGCCCGACGGCGTGGCGCGCGAGTTCACGGTGTCGTGCCACATCGCCGACCAGTCGATCTGCGGCCGCCAGCGCTTTTCGACCAAGCTCGACAGCCAGAGCTTCGTCTTCGACATGGAAATCCCGCAGGCTGCCACCGGTGAGGCGAAGCTGTCGGTAGACCCGGCACTGGGCAGCGGCGCCAACGATCTCAATGCCATCGCTCAGCAGTACTACGACCTCGCATCCTCCACCGGCTTCGATTATCAGCAGCTTTGGGCAACCCACGGTCCCGAGGTGAGTGCGATGCTCGACGATGCGCGGCAGATCTGGACTCGTGATGCGCACGGAAACTACGAATTGACCGAAGGACTCGTCGCGGGCATTCCGGCGCTCGGCTC
>JBBSUS010000060.1:0-8492 GCA_038234195.1 Hyphomicrobiales bacterium
GATCGTAAGCGCGATACTCGCCGAAGTACTTCGTGATCGCTGCCGTCAACGACGTCTTGCCGTGATCAACGTGACCAATCGTCCCGATGTTCACATGCGGCTTGTTGCGCTCGAATTTGCTCTTTGCCATCTGGCAGCTCCATTCCTGGGTGGGGCGATGAAAGCCCCGTCATCTGATGTCGAAGACGGACGCCGCTCAGGCGTACTTCTTCTGGATTTCTTCGGCGACCTGGTTCGGCACCTGCTCATAATGGTCGAACTGCATCGTGTACTGCGCGCGGCCCTGGGACATCGAGCGCAACGTATTGACGTAGCCGAACATGTTGGCGAGCGGCACCATGGCGTTGACGACCTGCAGGATGCCGCGCGGCTCGGTGCCCTGAATCTGGCCACGCCGCGAGTTGAGATCGCCGATCACGTCACCGACGTAGTCTTCCGGGGTCACAACCTCGACCTTCATGATCGGCTCCAGAAGCCGGGGACCGGCCTTCTGGATCGCCTCACGGAAGCCCGCACGGGCAGCGATCTCGAAGGCGAGAACCGAGGAGTCGACGTCATGGAAGGCGCCGTCCGTCAGCTCGGCCTTGATATCGACCATCGGGAAGCCGGCAAGCGGGCCCGAACCCATGACAGACAGGATGCCCTTCTGGACGCCCGGAACGTATTCCTTCGGGATGGAACCACCAACAATCTTCGACTCAAAGGAGAAGCCCGCGCCGATTTCAGCCGGCGAGAAGGTCAACTTAACCCGCGCGAACTGGCCGGTACCACCGGTCTGCTTCTTATGGGTGTAGTCGATGTCGGTAACCCGCGTGATCGTCTCGCGGTAGGCCACCTGAGGGGCGCCGATGTTCGCCTCGACCTTGAACTCGCGCTTCATGCGATCGACGAGAATGTCGAGATGCAGTTCGCCCATCCCGGCGATGATCGTCTGGCCGGACTCTTCGTCGGTCTTGACGCGGAACGACGGGTCCTCGGCGGCGAGGCGATTGAGCGCGAGGCCCATCTTCTCCTGGTCGGCCTTGGTCTTCGGCTCGATCGCGATCTCGATAACCGGATCGGGAAATTCCATACGCTCCAGAATGACCGGCTTCAGCGGGTCGCAGAGCGTGTCGCCCGTGGTGGTATCCTTGAGGCCCGCCAGAGCGACAATGTCGCCAGCGAACGCTTCGTCGATGTCTTCGCGGGAATTGGAATGCATCTGCAACATGCGGCCGATGCGCTCTTTCTTCTCCTTGACGGTATTCTGGAGCGACGTGCCCTTGGTCAGAACGCCGGAGTAGATGCGCGCAAAGGTGAGCGAACCGACGAACGGGTCGTTCATGATCTTGAAGGCCAGCATCGAAAGCGGCTCGTCATCGGACGATTTGCGCACGATCTCAGCGTCAGTCTTAGGATCGATGCCCTTGATCGGCTTGACCTCGACCGGCGAGGGCAGGAAGTCGACGACGGCGTCGAGCAGCGGCTGGACGCCCTTGTTTTTGAAGGCCGAACCGCACAGCACCGGAGTGAACCAAACGTCGCAGGTGCCCTTGCGGATCAGCTTGCGGATCTCGTCATTGTCCGGCATCTGGCCTTCGAGATAGCGCTCGGTGGCGCCCTCGTCGATCTCGACCGCGGCCTCGATCATCGCTTCGCGATACTCTTCGGCCTGTGCCTTCATGTCCTCAGGTATCTCGAGAACATCCCACTCGGCACCAAGATTTTCATCGTGCCACACCAGCGCCTTCATCTCGATGAGATCGATGACGCCCTTCAGTTCGGTCTCGGCGCCGATCGGCAGCTGCACAACGATGGGCCGTGCCCCGAGGCGCGACTTGATCATTTCGACGCAGCGGACGAAGTAGGCGCCGGTCTTGTCCATCTTGTTGACGAAGATCATCCGCGGGACCTGGTACTTGTCGGCCTGACGCCAGACAGTCTCAGTCTGCGGCTCGACACCCGCATTGGCGTCGAGAAGCGCGATAGCACCATCGAGGACGCGCAACGAACGCTCGACTTCGATGGTAAAGTCGACGTGGCCCGGCGTGTCGATGATGTTGAAGCGACGCTTCTTGCCGTCACGACCCTGCCAGAATGTCGTCGTCGCCGCAGACGTGATCGTAATGCCGCGCTCCTGCTCCTGCGCCATCCAGTCCATCGTAGCGGCGCCGTCATGGACTTCGCCGATCTTGTGGGACTTGCCGGTGTAGAAGAGAATCCGCTCGGTGGTCGTCGTCTTCCCGGCATCGATGTGAGCCATGATGCCGAAATTGCGGTAGTCTTCGATCTTATAGTCGCGTGCCATGGGGCGTCGCCTTTCGGATGAAGCAAGGGCATCGGATCGAACTACAGAAGCTCACGCTTCCGGCGCTCCGATGCCCAGTGAGAAATTACCAGCGGTAATGCGAGAAGGCGCGGTTCGCTTCCGCCATGCGGTGCGTGTCTTCGCGCTTCTTGACAGCCGTGCCGCGGTTGTTGGCGGCATCCATGAGTTCGCCAGACAGGCGATCGACCATGGTGGTTTCGTTGCGATTGCGGGCGGCTGTGATCAGCCAGCGGATGGCCAGGGCCTGACGACGCTCGGGCCGAACGTCGACAGGGACCTGATAGGTGGCTCCACCGACGCGGCGCGAGCGAACCTCGACATGCGGCTGGATGTTTTCCAGCGCGCTGTGGAAGATCGCCACTGCATCCTGGCGGGACTTCTCGTGAACGACATCGAAGGCACCGTAGACGATGCGCTCGGCGACGGACTTCTTACCGTCGTACATGATGGCGTTCATGAATTTGGACACAATGAGATCACCGAACTTGGGGTCCGGATTGATTTCACGCTTTTCGGCTCTGTGGCGGCGGGACATCTATCGTCTCTTCAGCTGGTCGCGTAGGGGCTTATTTCGGACGCTTGGCGCCGTACTTCGAACGGCGCTGCCTGCGATTCTTGACGCCCTGCGTGTCGAGCACGCCGCGAATGATGTGATAGCGAACACCGGGAAGGTCCTTCACGCGGCCGCCGCGGATCATCACCACGGAGTGCTCCTGAAGGTTATGCCCCTCACCCGGGATATAGCCGATGACTTCGTATCCGTTGACGAGCCGAACCTTGGCGACCTTACGCAGAGCCGAGTTAGGCTTCTTCGGGGTCGTCGTGTAGACGCGGGTACAAACGCCGCGCTTCTGCGGGTTGGCTTCGAGCGCCGGCACCGTGTTGCGCTCGATGGGACGAACGCGCGGCTTGCGAACTAGTTGGTTAATGGTCGGCATTCCAACCCTACCTCTTCTTCCAAATCCAATGGCCCGAACCGAACCGGGGGCTCGAAACGAGACGAACCGCATCGGCGCAAAAGAGACGTCGTCTCCATGCACAAAACCGAGCATATGATCCCCTCTATGAGAGGACTGCCCGAAAAAACAGAGGACCGCGGTCAAGCGGTCATGCATCCAGCGATGTAGCGTCTCGTTGAACGAAGCCTTGTTTGAAGCATCTGATCCCAGGCTAGGCGCCCAAGGGAAGAATCGGCCTCACATCGGCTCTGTTGGCGGTGATTTAGCGATTCCCTGCGTACCCGTCAACCCCGCATCCGCAACGAGTGCCCGAAAGCAAAAACTCCCGATCAACGAAGTCGGCGCCTGGTGCCCCCAGCGAATTTCCCTCAGCCTGCGGCGCACCGCGCGGCGGATGATAACGCAAACGCCTTCAAAGCCAGAGAGCTGGCACCACGAAAAAGGCCGCCCCGTCTCCGGAGCGGCCTTCGTCCTGTGCAGCCTTGGTCGACGACGCGCCTATTCGGCGGCGTCTTCCACCTGGGTCAGCATCCGGTCACTGGCCACCTTGTCGGCAGCCTTGCGGCGATCCTCGATGATGAGGTCGTCACGCGAGGTCGCGATGCGGCGGACCTGGGTCATGGTGCCGCCAGTGCCGGCGGGGATGAGGCGCCCGACGATGACGTTCTCTTTCAGGCCCTGCAACGTGTCCGTCTTGCCGGCAACCGCCGCCTCGGTGAGGACGCGGGTGGTCTCCTGGAAGGAGGCCGCCGAGATGAAGGACGGCGTCTGCAGCGACGCCTTGGTGATGCCTAGCAGCACCGGGTTGCCGGAGGCGGTCTTCTTGCCCTCCTCGGCCAGTCGCTCGTTCAGTTCGGCGAGTTCGATCCGGTCGACATGGTCGCCCGGAATGTAACCCGAATCGCCCGACTCCACGATCTCGATCTTCTGCAGCATCTGCCGCACGATGACTTCGATGTGCTTGTCGTTGATCAGCACACCCTGCAGCCGATAGACCTCCTGGATCTCGTTGACGAGGTAGCTCGCGAGAGCCTCCACGCCGCGGATCGCCAGGATGTCGTGCGGTGCCGGGTTTCCGTCGAGGATGTAATCGCCCTTCTCGATGACGTCGCCTTCCTGTAGATGGAACGGCTTGCCCTTCGGGATCAGGTACTCGACGGGCTCTGCGCCCTCCTCATGCGGCTCGATAACGATGCGGCGCTTGTTCTTGTAATCGCGCCCGAACTTCACCGTGCCGTCGATCTCGGCGATGACCGCGTTGTCCTTCGGCTTGCGGGCCTCGAACAGCTCGGCAACACGCGGCAGACCACCGGTGATGTCCTTGGTCTTGGCGCTTTCCATCGGGATACGCGAAAGAACGTCGCCCGCGGTGACCCGCGAACCCGGCTCGACGGAGAGGATCGCATCCACCGACTGGAAGTAGCGGGCTTCCGAACCGCGCGCCAACTTCAGAATCTCGCCGTCATCGCCCTTGATGACGATCGCCGGTTTGAGATCCTGGCCACGCGGGCTCGCACGCCAGTCGATGACTGCACGCTTGGTGATGCCCGTCGACTCGTCGGCCTGTTCCGACACCGAGATGCCGTCGACCAGGTCCTCGTAATCGACCGTACCCTCGAGTTCGGTCAGCACCGGGCGGGTGTAGGGATCCCACTCGGCAATACGCTGGCCGCGCCGCACGGTATCGCCGTCGTCGACATAGACGCGGCTGCCGTAGGTGACGCGATGCGAGGCGCGCTCGTTGCCTGACGGATCCATGATCAGGACCGCCATGTTGCGGCCCATCGCGACGAGATTGCCGTCCGAATTGCGAACCACATTGCGGTTGCGGATCTGGACGGTGCCCTCGTAGGACGCCTCGAGGAAGGACGAGTCGACCACCTGCGCCGTGCCGCCCATGTGGAAGGTCCGCATTGTGAGCTGGGTGCCAGGCTCGCCGATCGACTGAGCCGCGATGACGCCAACGGCCTCACCCATGTTGACGGGCGTGCCGCGGGCAAGATCGCGCCCGTAGCAGGTGGCACAGATGCCGGTGCGAATCTCGCAGGTCAGCGCCGACCGGATGTCGATCGACTGGATACCGGCCTTCTCGATCAGCTCGACATCGGGCTCCTCGATCGTCTGGCCACCCTTGACGATGGTCTCGCCGGTGAGCGGATGGTTGACGTCTTCCAGCGCCGTTCGGCCCAGCACACGCTGGCCGAGCGAGGCGACGACCTGTCCGGCATCGACGATGGGCTGCATCGTCAGACCCTTCTTGGTGCCGCAATCGACCTGCGTGATGATGCAGTCCTGCGCCACGTCGACGAGACGCCGCGTCAGGTAGCCCGAATTCGCCGTCTTCAAGGCGGTGTCGGCCAGGCCCTTGCGGGCGCCGTGGGTCGAGTTGAAGTACTCGAGCACGGTCAGGCCTTCCTTGAAGTTGGAGATGATCGGCGTCTCGATGATCTCGCCCGAAGGCTTGGTCATCAGGCCGCGCATCGCCGCAAGCTGACGCATCTGGGTCGGCGACCCGCGGGCGCCGGAGTGCGACATCATGTAGATCGAGTTCATTGGCTTTTGACGGCCGTCTTCGGTGAACTCGATGGCCTTGATGCGGGCCATCATCTCGTCGGCAATGCGATCGGTGCACTTGGCCCAGGCATCGACGACCTTGTTGTACTTCTCACCCTGCGTGATCAGGCCGTCATTGTACTGCTGCTCGTATTCCTTCGCGAGGGCCTGGGTCTCGCCGATCATCTTCGGCTTGGTCTCCGGGATCAGCATGTCGTCCTTGCCAAACGAGATGCCGGCGGTGCAGGCGTGCTTGAAGCCGAGCTGCATGATCCGATCGCAGAAGATCACCGTCTCCTTCTGACCGCAGTGGCGATAAACCTGGTCGATCATCCTGGAGATGTTCTTTTTGGTCATCAGCTCGTTGCAGATGTCGAAGGGCACCATGTGGTTCTTCGGCAGGATCTCGCCGATGAGCATGCGGCCGGGGGTCGTCTCGTAGATCTTCGAGACAGGATTGCCGTCCGCATCGATCGTCTTGAAACGGCCCTTCACCTTGGAGTGAAGCGTCACGGCCTTGGTAAAGACCGCCTGCTCCAGCTCGCCGATGTCGGAGAACAGCATGCCCTCGCCGGGCTCGTTCTCGTTCATGATCGACAGGTAATAGAGACCCAGAACCATGTCCTGTGACGGCACGATGATCGGTTGCCCGTTCGCCGGATGCAGGATGTTGTTCGTCGACATCATCAGGACGCGCGCTTCGAGCTGCGCCTCGATGGACAGCGGAACGTGGACCGCCATCTGGTCACCGTCGAAGTCGGCGTTGAAGGCCGTGCAGACCAGCGGATGCAGCTGGATCGCCTTGCCCTCGATCAGCACCGGCTCGAACGCCTGGATGCCCAGGCGATGCAGCGTCGGCGCACGGTTCAGAAGCACCGGATGCTCGCGGATCACCTCGTCGAGAATGTCCCAGACTTCCGGACGCTCCTTCTCGACCAGCTTCTTGGCCTGCTTGACCGTGGACGAATAGCCCTTGGCGTCGAGCCGCGCGTAGATGAACGGCTTGAACAGCTCGAGCGCCATCTTCTTCGGCAGACCGCACTGGTGGAGCTTGAGCTCCGGCCCGGTCACGATGACAGAGCGGCCCGAGAAGTCGACCCGCTTGCCCAGAAGGTTCTGGCGGAAGCGGCCTTGCTTGCCCTTGAGCATGTCCGACAGCGACTTCAGGGGGCGCTTGTTTGCCCCGGTGATGACGCGGCCGCGACGACCGTTGTCGAACAGCGCATCGACGGATTCCTGCAGCATCCGCTTCTCGTTGCGAATAATGATGCCGGGCGCGCGCAGTTCGATCAGCCGCTTCAGGCGGTTGTTGCGATTGATGACGCGGCGGTAGAGGTCGTTGAGGTCAGACGTGGCAAAGCGTCCGCCGTCCAGCGGCACGAGAGGGCGCAGGTCCGGCGGGATCACCGGCACGACCGTCATGATCATCCACTCGGGCTTGTTGCCCGACTCGATGAAGTTTTCGACGATCTTCAGCCGCTTCATCAGCTTCTTGGTCTTGAGCTCCGACGTCGTCGTCGCAAGCTCCTCGCGCAGGTCTCCCGCGATCGTCTGCAGGTCCATCGAGGCCAGCAGGTCCTGGATCGCCTCGGCACCGATCAGCGCCGTGAACGAATCCTCGCCGAATTCGTCGACCGCGAGCATGTACTCCTCCTCCGACAGGAGCTGATGCTCCTGCAGCGAGGTGAGGCCCGGCTCGGTGACGATGTAGTTCTCGAAATAAAGGACGCGCTCGATATCCTTGAGCGTCATGTCCATCAGGGTGCCGATGCGGCTCGGCAGCGACTTCAGGAACCAGATGTGGGCGACGGGCGCGGCGAGCTCGATGTGGCCCATGCGCTCGCGCCGCACGCGCGAGAGGGTCACCTCAACGCCGCACTTCTCGCAGATGATGCCCTTGTACTTCATGCGCTTGTATTTGCCGCACAAGCACTCGTAGTCCTTGATCGGACCGAAGATGCGGGCGCAAAACAGGCCGTCACGTTCGGGCTTGAACGTGCGGTAGTTGATGGTTTCCGGCTTTTTGATTTCGCCGAACGACCAGGAGAGGATCTTTTCCGGGGAGGCAAGCGAGATTCGGATCGAGTCGAAGGTCTGCGCCGCCACCTGCGGATTGAAGATGTTCATGACCTCTTGGTTCACGGGCTTTCTCCTTCTGGGGCGCTGACCCCGGTCGCGGCGGGTCGGGGGAACACCGGCCGCTGGAAATCTTCAAAGGTCTGATCGGCGCCAGCATAGCGCCGATCATGGCTGCAATCGGGGCCGCATCGCTGCGGTCCTTCGTTGCAGCTTTGGTCGTCCGGTCTACTCGGCTGCGTCTGGCAGTTCGAGCGACGCCAGTTCCGACTGGCTGTCGGCAAGGTCAACGTCGAGACCCAGCGAGCGCATTTCCTTGACGAGAACGTTGAAGCTCTCCGGAATGCCCGACTCGAAGGCGTCGTCGCCGCGCACGATCGACTCGTAGACCTTGGTACGGCCCGCGACGTCATCAGACTTCACCGTCAACATCTCCTGCAGCGTGTAGGCGGCGCCGTAGGCTTCGAGAGCCCAGACCTCCATCTCGCCGAAGCGCTGTCCACCGAACTGCGCCGTGCCGCCGAGCGGCTGCTGGGTGACCAGCGAGTACGGTCCGATCGAACGGGCGTGGATCTTGTCGTCCACCAGATGGTGCA
>JBBSUS010000061.1:0-8425 GCA_038234195.1 Hyphomicrobiales bacterium
GTCGAGGCGTTTCTTCAGCGCCTCGTTCTCCATGCGCGCCTTCGATGCCATGTCGCGAACGGCCTCGAACTCCTCGCGCTGGACGAGATCCATGGTGTTGAGGAAGCGCTCGCCCTGGGAACGGAACGCCGTCTCGACCTCGCGGCGCACGCCTTGGGCGGCTCCGGCAGCGTCGGTCATCATGCGCGCGAACTCGTCGAGCATGCGATTGGGGCCTTGGCGGCCGGGACCTGTCGAGGACATGAATTGCTCTCCGCTTGGGTGGCGTCATGGGTTGCGTCTGGATCGGAGTTAGAGTTTCGGGGCGCAAACGACAATGGTGCGGCGTGAGGAAGCCGTTTCGTGCGGCTTCGGAACACCAGCTTTTGTGTCGCCGGCATCAAGTTGCCCGACTGCGTGAAAGCGGTCGCGGCGCCCCCTGCGCCAAAGTCTTGCCAGCCCTTTGAAACCACCGATTTACGCCGCCGCTCCATCGCGCTAGGAGAGCGCGCACAAGGGCTCCGGAACGCAAGATCGTGAAGCCTGTGGTCGATCGAAGAGGTGGTGCGATGCAGTTGAGCGAGGCGCCGGACTGGACCTATCTCCTGCAGGAGTTCGACACGCTCTACCGGCACGGCTCGGCCGGCGGCAGCGCGGTGATCCGCAGCCATCGCCGCAAGGTGCGCGACACGCTGGCAAAGATCGTCGACGCCGACCCGGCGATCGTCGAGCGTGCGCCAATCAGGCTGCCCGCGGTCGACCATTTCGGCCGGGCGGTCGATCTGGGGGTGCGCGGACCGCTGGCCGGCCTGGTGCGGGCGATCGACCGTGTCGCGCCGCGGCTGACCTGGGAGCACGGATATGCCAAGCTCTCCAGCACGCTGTCACGGCACTATGCCTATTGCGAACTGGTCGGACCGCAGGGACCGGTTCAGGCCGAGGGCCTGATCCTCGGCCTCGTCATCTTCGCGCCGGACACGATCTACCCGCAGCACAGCCATCGCGACATCGAGGAGAGCTACATCTCGCTGGCCGGCGCCTGGTCGGAGAACGACGTCGCCGTCTATGCGCCGGGCTCGCTGATTCTCAACAAATCCGGAGAGGAACACCGCATCACCATCGGCGCCATCGATCCGTGCCTGCTCGCCTATGCCTGGATCGGGCCGAGCGAAAGGCTGAAGGAGCCGGGCATGCGGTTTTCACGGCCGAAGCGGAAGGCTTGATTTATGGTTTCGGCGGCAAGGTCGCATTCGGCCTTGCACGACGCTCGGTGCGCAGGGATCGGCTCTGAACTGCTTCGCCGCTCCGCTTCGACATCAAGACGGGCCGGGCGCGCTGGTATCGCTGGCAGTGCGGCTTCGTCGCTTGACCCTTTGCGACCGATCGGGCCAATGTCCCGCGCGATCGCGGAGCCGGCCCACCGGTTCGCCTTGGAACCGTCGAGATTTGGGTCGCCCAACGCATTCGGCCGGTGAACGCACCGCCAAACGGAGCCCGGGCCGCCGGCTCCTCGCCCTTAGACCCCTCTCAACGGCAGACTGCTGACGATGTTGACCTTCCCCACCCTCGGCGTTCTGACCTATCCGCAGATCGATCCCGTGTTCCTCGATCTCGGTTTCATCCAGTTCCGCTGGTACGGGCTCGCCTATGTCGCCGGCATCCTGTGCGGCTGGCTCTACGGGCGCTATCTCGCCGGGAATTCCAGGTTGTGGCCGAACGGCGTGTCGCCGATCACCAAGACCAATATCGACGACTTCATCCTCTACATCACCCTCGGCATCGTGCTCGGCGGCCGGCTCGGATCGGTGTTCTTCTATGATTTCGAACGCTACGCGCAAAATCCGCTGGACGTCTTCAAGGTCTGGGAGGGCGGCATGTCCTTCCATGGCGGGCTGATCGGCGTCACCATCGCGATCCTGCTGTTCTGCCGCCAATACAAGGTGCCGCTGTACTCGCTGATCGACGTCGTCGCGGCTTCGGTGCCGTTCGGCCTGTTCTTCGGGCGGATCGACAATTTCATCAACGGCGAACTCTGGGGCGCGCCGACGAACGTGCCGTGGGCCATGGTCTTTCCGACCGCACCGGACGCCCTGCCCCGCCATCCCAGCCAGCTCTACGAAGCGGCGCTGGAAGGCATATTGCTCTGGCTGATCCTTCGGATCGCGACGCACTATTTCAAGATGTTCAAGCGGCCGCGCTTTACCGGCGCGCTGTTCATCCTCTGTTATGGCTGTGCCCGCATCTTCGTTGAGTTCTTCCGCATGCCCGACGTGCAGCTCGGCTATCTCGCCTTCGGCTGGGTGACGATGGGCATGGTGCTCTCGGTGCCGATGCTGGTCGTCGGCGTCTGGGGCATGCTGACGGCCAAGCGGCGCACCTACGCGCCCAGACTGGACGCGGAAGCCAAGACCGGATCGAACGCGGGCCCCGCCAAGCCGTGACACCGCTCGTCGAAAAGATCAAAGCGCACCTTGCCGTCGAGGGCGCGATGGGGCTCGACCGCTTCTGGAACTTCGCCCTGTTCGACCGCGAGCACGGCTATTATTCGGCCCGCCAGCCTTTCGGCCGCAGCGGCGACTTCGTCACCGCTCCGGAGGTCAGCCAGATGTTCGGCGAGCTGATCGGCGCCTGGCTGGTCGCTGCGTGGCGCGGGCTCGGCGCGCCCCAGCGCTTCATCCTGGCCGAGATCGGCCCCGGACGCGGAACCCTGATGGCGGACGTGTTGCGCACCATGCGAAGCGTTGCGCCGGAATGCCTGAAGGCGGCGCAGGTCCGTCTCGTCGAGACCAGCGACCGGCTTGCGATCGTGCAGGAGGCGACGCTTTCACGCTTCGACCTGCCGATCCGCCGGGTGCGCCGGATCGAGGAACTGGAAGCCGGGCCGCTGATCGTCGTCGCCAACGAGCTGTTCGATGCCTTGCCGATCCGGCAATTCGTCTATGACGGCGAAAACTGGCGCGAACGCTGCGTGGCCGTGGCGCCGAGCGGACGGTTCGAATTCGTGCTCTGCGCCCGCGCGCTTCAGCCGGAGGAACTCTCCACCATAAGCCGGCCGGGGCCGCCGATGGCGGGAGCGGTGTCGGAGATTTCTCGCGCCCGCGAGCAACTGGCGCAGGTCCTGGGCGCACGCCTGACCACCGAGGGCGGCGCTGGGCTGTTCATCGACTACGGCCATATGACAACCGCCTATGGCGACACGCTGCAGGCGATGCACGAGCACGCCTTTGCCGACCCGCTCGACCGGCCGGGCGAGAGCGACCTGACCAGCCATGTCGACTTCGCGGCACTGGCGGCGATCTTCAGCAAGTCCGGGCTCACTGTCGCGCCGACGGTGACGCAGGGCGAGTTCCTCCTCGATCTCGGCCTTCTGGAGCGTGCCGGACTTCTCGGCGCCGACCGCGACCGCGCCGCGCAGCAGGCGATCCAGACGGCCGTCGAGCGGCTTGCCGGCACTGGAACAGGCCAGATGGGGCAGCTGTTCAAGGTGCTCGCGGTCGCCTCGCGGCCAATTGGTGTAGCGTCTTTTCCATGAGGCTTGCGTCGCCTCGCTCGATGATTTCGACGTTCAACCGCTACGCCCCCTCTGCCTGCCGTCATCCTCGGGCTGTCCCGAGGATCTACGACCATTCAAGGATCGCGCGACTTTTCGTCATTGACTTCCGCCCAGGATTTGCCCTTCAGCAGCGACAGTAGATCCTTGGGACAAGCCCAAGGATGACGCGATTCCAGGCAATCGGGACGGCAGCTTTGCTGGACCTCAAACCATAGCTGAGCATCCATTCGGCTCGCCCCAACGTCTTGCACCGCCCTCCCATATCGTTGACTTCGATCCACCGCTCGACCACGATCCGAACCCATGTGCCAAAATGCGACACACGTGCCTTCGCGGCTTCCCGAGTCTGCCCTCGTGCGCTCCGATGCGCTGTCGGCGAGCGGACGCTTCGACCATGCGTTTTTCACCCGTGCCGGTGGCGTGTCGACCGGGTTTTATCGCGGCCTCAATGCCGGCATCGGCTCTCAGGACGATACCGCCAAGGTGATGCAGAACAGGGCGCTCGCCATGGCGACCTTCGGGATCGGTGAAGCCGAACTTGTGACGCCATGGCAGGTTCACTCGGCCGAGGCGGTCGTCGTGGATCGGCCGTTCAGGGGCGAACGGCCGCGGGTTGACGGGATCGTGACGGCAACGCCCGGCCTCGCGGTCGGCGTGGTCACGGCCGACTGCGGACCGATTCTGTTTGCCGACGAAGAGAACGGCGTCGTCGGAGCGGCCCATTCGGGCTGGCGCGGTGCGCTCGGAGGTGTCATCGAGGCAACGATCGCGGCCATGGAGACGGCGGGGGCGAAGCGTTCTTCGATCGTCGCCGTGCTCGGGCCGACGATCACGCAAGCCAACTACGAGGTCGGCACCGCGATGATGGCCGAGTTTCTCGATGGCGATGCCAGCCGCGAACGCTTCTTCGCGACCGGACGCGAGGAGACCAGGCGGCAGTTCGATTTGCCCGGCTTCATCCTCGCGCAGATCGCGGCGAGCGGGGCGAGTGGCTCCTTCGTCGGGCATTGCACCTACGGCGAGCCGGAGCGCTTCTATTCCTATCGCCGCACCACCCACCGCCGCGAGCCCGATTACGGCCGCCAACTCTCCGCCATCCTGATCAAAGACTGACCATGCTGCATTTCTCACACGACGAGTTCAACGACCGCCTGGAGCGGCTGAAGGCTGCGATGGCCGAGCAGAAGCTCGACGCCTTGATGCTGTTCGCCCAGGATTCGATGTATTGGTTGACCGGCTACGACACCTTCGGCTTCTGCTTCTTCCAATGCCTCGTGGTGAAGGCCGATGGCGAGATGCGGCTTTTGACGCGCTCGGCGGATCTGCGGCAGGCGCGGCTGACTTCCGTCATCGAGACCGTCGTCGTCTGGCGCGACCGCAGCAGCGCCGATCCCGCGGTCGAACTTCGTGACATGATGGACGACATGGGCCTCCTGGGCGCCAAGGTCGGCGTGGAATGGGCGACCCATGGACTGACGGCGATCAACGGCCAGGCGGTTCAGGAGCGGCTCGGCTCGTTCGCCGCGCTGAAGGACGCTTCCAGCGTGGTGCCCATCCTGCGCTCGGTGAAGAGCCCGGCAGAGGTCGCCATGGTGCGCGAGGCGGCGAAACTCGCCGACGACGCCTTCGAGGCGACGCTGCCGATCATTACGCCGGGCGCCAACGAGGCAGACATCTTGGCGAGCCTGCAGGGCTCGATCCTCAAGAATGGCGGTGATTATCCGGCCAATCCGTTCATCGTCGGCTCTGGGACCGAAGCGCTTTTGTGCCGCTACAAATCCGGGCGCCGCACCCTCGCCGAGCATGACCAGCTCACCTTGGAGTGGGCCGGCGTGAAGGCGCAGTACCATGCAGCACTGATGCGCACGGTGATCGTCGGGCGGCCGAGCGACCGGCATCTGGAGCTGCACGAAGCGGCACGCGAGGCCCTGCAGGCGGTCGAGGACGCGATGCAGCCGGGCCGGACATTCGGCGAGGTGTTCGACGCCCATGCAGCGGTAATGGAGGCGCACGAACTCGTCCGTCATCGCCTGAGCGCCTGCGGCTATTCGCTCGGCGCGCGTTACGCGCCGTCCTGGATGGACGCGCCGATGTTCTACTCGGGCAATCCGTCGGTGATCGCGCCGAACATGACGCTGTTCGCCCACATGATCATCATGGATTCCGACACGGACACGGCGATGACCCTCGGCAGAACGTATCTGACGACCGAGGGCAAGCCAGAATCGCTCTCGCGCCTGTCGCTCAACATGACGGTCGTCTGAACGCTCGCCTTGCGAAATCGATTTCACCGATTGGGACGTTTTTAACCTTTCCTTGCCAGTGCTCGGTCATGATCGCGATGACGACCACGGCAAGGGACGGTTTTCCGTGACGCACGCCCCGACACACTCCAGCCTCTCGGATCAGCCTCTGGCTCCGGCCACGGAAGCGACCAGCGGCGTGGGACAGCGGCGGCCAGTCACGCTGGCGGCGCTCTGCCTCGGGGCGGGCCTTGCGAGCTGCACCGGTTCCGATCCCGGCATCGCCTTCGGCCCGAACGGCCCGGTGCCGACCGTCGACATCGCGTCGGTGTCGATGAGCGGAGCGCCCGTCGAATCGGGCGCGGCCATGCGCGAGGCGGCCGCCGCCACGCCGAACTATGACGCCAATCCGCAATTTGGCCGCCAGCCGCAATCCGATGCGAGCGCACCCGTTGAGACCGTGCAGCGCATTCCGAGTGCGGGCCTGCCACCGGTCGACGAATCCCCCGCGCGCCAAAGGCCGGCACCGCAGCGCATGGCCGCCCTCCCGCCGACCTCCGGTCCCGCCGAAACGGATGAGCGCACGCCTGCCACGGCCGGCAGCCCGCGCTCGCCGGCGCGGAGCACGGCGTCAAGTGCGCAGGTGCAGTTCCTGCCGCTGATCGGCGTTCCGCAGGCCAAGGCCGAGCTTCTGGCCCGCGCCCTGTCGGATAGCGCAAGAGCCAGTGGCGTCACCATCCGCCCGGCGGCCGACACCAAGACCGATCTGCGCCTCAAGGGTTACTTTTCGGCCTTCAACGACGGCCAGCAGACGACGCTGGTCTATGTCTGGGACGTGCTCGACGCCAACGATCAGCGCACCCACCGCATTCAGGGCCAGGAGACGGTTCCCGGCAAGGCCAAAGACCCCTGGTCGGTGGTCGATTCCAAAATCCTCGACGAGGTCGCGCGCAAGACGCTGAGCGAAGCGGCAAGTTACGGCTGACGCTTCCGGACCAGCACTCATTCCTCCCGGCCTGCTCGTTATTTTTGCGTTGCGAAAATCCCCGGGTTGAAGTTTGCGGCGATGCTGGTAAGAGCCCGTCCATCGATCGACCTGTCGAAGTCCCGCCTTCGGAACGGCGTCCGGCGCCGTCTTTTCGGCAGGCGACTTCGGGTATCCGAAAGAATGCGATGAAACTCTTCAGCGGCAATTCCAATCGCGTCCTGGCGCAATCCATAGGACGCTATCTGGAACTGCCCCTCGGAGAGGCCCTGGTGCGGCGCTTCGCCGATCAGGAGATCTTCGTCGAAGTCCAGGAGAACGTGCGCGGCGAAGACGTCTTCATCGTCCAGTCGACGTCCTATCCGGCGAACGATCATCTGATGGAACTCTTGATCATGATCGACGCGATGCGAAGGGCTTCCGCTCGCAGGATTACGGCTGTCCTTCCGTATTTCGGTTATGCACGGCAGGATCGCAAGGCGGGCGGGCGCACGCCGATCTCGGCCAAGCTGGTGGCCAATCTGATCACCGAGGCTGGGGCCGACCGGGTGATGACCCTCGACCTTCATGCCGGGCAGATCCAGGGCTTCTTCGACATCCCGACCGATAATCTCTTCGCCGTGCCGCTGATCGCGCGCGACGTCAAGGAACACCAGGACCTGTCGAATTTGATGGTGATCTCGCCGGACGTCGGCGGCGTCGTGCGTGCCCGGGCGCGGGCCAAGCGGCTCGATGCGCCGCTGGCCATCGTAGACAAGCGCCGCGACCGACCGGGCGAGTCAGAGGTGATGAACATCATCGGCGACGTGACCGGGCGCAACTGCATCCTCATCGACGACATCATCGATTCGGGCGGAACGCTCTGCAACGCCGCCGACGCGCTGGTCGCGGCGGGCGCCAATTCGGCGTCGGCCTACATCACCCATGGCGTCCTGTCCGGCGGCGCGGTTTCGCGCATCACCGCGTCGAGCCTGAAGGAACTGGTGATCACCGATTCCATCCAGCCGACCAAGGCGATCACCGACGCCGCAAACATCCGCGTGGTGACAACGGCAAACCTTCTCGGCGAGGCCATCGGCCGCACGGCCTCGGAAGAATCGGTCTCGAGCCTCTTCGACTGATCGACGGCCGTCCGGTCAGATGACCCGATCGGCGAATGCGCGTATACTGTCGTCCACGCTTCGGCGTTCGACGGGAGATTTTGCATGTTCGCCAGACTCAACCGCATTCGCTTCCATCATGTGATCCTGTCCGGGATCGGCAGCGTCGCCCTGCTCATGGCCATCGGTCTCGCCACGCGCGAGGACATCGCGTCCAAGCCGTACCTGAAGATCGCCGGCTCCGGCTTCATCTTCAATTACCGCGTGGCGGACGCCTTCTACGGCTTCACCGCAGTGGTCCAGAAGCCGGTGAAGGCCTATTCGCAAATCGTCGCCAGCTTCGAAAATCCAGCCGGCGGTTTGCCCATCATGGTGCGACAGGTGGTGACGCCGCGCACCGACCACTACGGAATCCGCACCCCGCCGCTCAGAGGCATCGAGAAGGACAAGCCCTATAAGGTCAGCGTCCGTCTCATGCGGAACGGCGACGACAAGGTGTTGTTCGATGGCAACTTCACCGTCGCCTCGCAGATGTCGGACGCGGTGATGCCACCGGCGCCGTTGA
>JBBSUS010000062.1:0-8400 GCA_038234195.1 Hyphomicrobiales bacterium
ACGGCCAGCCCAAGAAGTAAGGCGGCGCGCCGGCCCTGGGGCCGGGGCGTCGAACTATCTGCGAAGGCTCCGGCAGCGATGTCGGAGCCTTCGGCGTTTGAGGGGTTGCGCCGCGGCAGGCCAAGCCACCGCGCACCATCGCGGGGCCGCCACCACCGCGACTGGACCGCCACCGCAATCCCTTTTTGCGGCTAAAGTTTTCGTCAGGTGACAGTACATCGAACCATGGCCACAATGGCCGGCAAGTGTCGGGCAGGCCTCTCGCCATGCGGCCGCTTGATGATAGCCGAAAATCTTTGCGCGCCGCCGCCCGACCATCGCCACCGACCGGAGTTTCGCTTTTGCCGCTCATGACGTCCGCCGCCCGCCTGGCCTGCCTTTGCGCCGTTGCCCTTGCATTGACCCTCGGCACGGTCGCCGCAGAGGACGGCGAAAAGGCAGCGACGCCCGCACAGGACAGTCCGGCCGGGGCGACAAGCCAAGCCAAGCCCGTGGCCATCGCGTCGGACGCTGCCGCAAAGGCCTCCAGAGCAAAACCCGCCACCATGGGCGATTGGCAGGAATCCACCTCGCTGATCGAAAAATCGAAATATCCGGCCGATTTCAAGCACTACGACTATGTGAACCCGCAGGCGCCGGTGGGCGGCACGCTCAACGAGACGGCGATCGGCACATATGACAGCTTCAACCCGTTCATCGTGCGCGGGACCCCGGCTGCTGGTCTCGCGCTCCAGGGCGGCGGGCTGCTCTACGACACGCTGATGGACCAGTCGCCCGACGAGCCGGGCACCTCGCATGCGCTGGTCGCCGAGGCCTTGCGCTATCCGTCGGATTATTCGTCGGTCACATTCCGTCTCAATCCAAAGGCGAAATGGCATGATGGCGAGCCCATCACCGTCGAGGACGTGATCTGGAGTTTCACGACGCTGAAGGAGTTGCACCCCTTCTGGAACGGCTATTACCGCAGCGTCGTGACGGCCGAAAAGACCGGAGATCACGAGGTCACCTTCACATTCGACCAGACCGGCAACCGCGAGCTTCCCAACATCATGGGCGACCTGCCGGTGCTGCCGAAACACTGGTGGGAGGGCAATGACGCCAGCGGCAAACCGCGAGACATCTCGCAACCCACCAACGAGATGCCGATGGGCTCCGGTCATTACAAGATCGCCTCGGCACAGATCGGCCAGACGATCACCTGGGAGCGCGTGCCGGACTATTGGGGCAAGGACAATGCGACACGGGTCGGCCGCTACAATTACGGCACGATCAAATATGTCTATTTCCGCGACGCCAATTCCGCCTGGGAGGCCTTTAAGAAGGGCGGCCTCGACGATTACCGCCTGGAGAACCGGGCGTCGCGCTGGGCCGAGGGCTACAATTTCCCGGCGGTTCAGAACGGCCAGGTCATACGCAAGACCTTCAAGCTCGATCGCATCCAGCCGATGCAGGCCTACGTCTTCAACACCCGCCTGCCGAAATTCCAGGATCGGCGGGTGCGCGAGGCCTTCACCCTCGCCTTCAACTTCCAGCAGATGAACCGCAAGCTCTTCTACGGCGCCTATGCCCGCACGACGAGCTACTTCCAGAACAGCGAACTGGCCTCCAAGGGCCTGCCCGGCGATGCCGAACGCAAATATCTGGAACCGCTCCGCGGCAAGATACCGGACGACGTCTTCGACAAGACCTTCAGCCTGCCGGACTACAGCGACCCGTCCAAGGAGCGCGATTATCTACGCCAGGCAAACGACCTGCTGCTGTCGGCCGGCTACCAGCGCAAGGGCACAGAACTCGTCGATTCAAAGACCGGACAACCGTTGTCGGTGGAGTTCCTGGGCTCCGATCCGACATCGGAGCTGATCTTCGCGCCGCTGATGCGCTCGCTGCAGCGGCTCGGCATCCAGGCGCGCATCGAGATCGTTGATCCGACCCAATATGTCGAGCGCATCCGCAACTTCAATTTCGAGATGATCACGGACCAGTTCGGGCAGTCCGAATCGCCCGGCAACGAGCAGCGTGATTTCTGGAGCTCGCAGGCGGCCAAGTCTCCGGGAAGCCGCAACACCATCGGCATCGCCAATCCGGCCGTCGATCAACTGGTCGACGACATCATCTATGCGCCCAACCGGACCGCGCTGGTGGCCGCAAGCCGTGCGCTCGACCGCGTGCTTTTGTGGGAATATTACGCGATTCCGCAATGGTTCACGCCAAACCTGCGGCTCGCCTACTGGGCCAAGCTCATTTTGCCCGAAAAGCAGCCGGGCTACAGTGGCATCGACCCCTTCTCCTGGTGGACAACGGAAGCGGCGAAATCCATGTCGCCGGCCAAGTGATGGCAACCGCCCTGAGCCTCACACGCCGCCGGTTCGGTCAGTTGGCGCTTGGCGCGGGCGCCGCGACCATCCTGCTACGGGACGCTTACGCGCAGATCCCGACGGAGACGCCGCTGCACGGCCTGTCGGCTTTCGGCGACCTGAAATACCCGCCGGACTTTGATCATTTCGACTATGCCTCGCCCGACGCGCCGGCCGGCGGACGGATGAACCTTTCGGTCGCCTATTGGCAGTTGAACCAGTCGCCGCTCGCCTTCGACACGCTCAACACCTTCGTCCTGCAGGGCAATGCGCCGCCGCGCATGGAGATGTTCTACGATGCCTTGATGACGACGTGCCTCGACGAGCCGGATTCGCTGTATTGCGCCCTGGCCGAGACGGTGTCGCTGTCGAAGGACCGCAACGTCCTCGCGTTCAAGCTGCGGCCGCAAGCGCTTTTTTCCGACGGCAAGCCGGTCACGGCAGACGACGTCGCCTTCACCTACGCGACGCTGAAGGAGAAGGGCCACCCGTCGCTGCTGGTCACGCTCCGCAACGTCGAACAGGTCGTGGCCGATGACGAACGCACGGTGCGGATCGTCTTTTCCGGCAAGCAGAACTACCAGGACGCGTTGCAGGCGCTGGTCCTGCCGGTCGTCCAGAAGGCGTTTTTCGAGGCCAAGGATTTCGAGCGGGTCACCAATGAAGAGATTGTCGGCAGCGGTGGCTACAGGATCGGACGCTACGGGTTCGGTCGGTTCATCGAATACGAACGGCGCACCGACTACTGGGCAAACGATCTCGGCTTTGCCAAGGGCCTCGGCCACTTCCAGACGCTCAGGATCGACTTCTTCCGCGACCGCCAGCCGGCGCTGGAGGCCTTCAAGAAGGGGCTGATCACCTTTCGCGAGGAGTTCACCTCGAAGGACTGGGCGACGGAATACGATTTTCCCGCGGTCCAGCGCGGCGCAGTGATCAAGCGCGAATTCCCCGATGAGATGGTTCCGCACTTCCAGTGCTGGGCTCTCAACCAGCGGCGCGAGCGCTTTGCCGACACGAATGTCCGCCACGCGGTCAATCTGTGCTTCGACTTCGAGTGGACAAACACGAACCTGATGTTCGGCCAGCGCATCCATTGCGATTCGCCGTTCCAGGGCTCGCAATTCATGGCGACCGGCAGCCCGTCCGAAGCCGAACTCGTCCTTCTCGAACCGCTGCGCGGAGAGATTCCCGATGAGGTCTTCGGCCCGATCTGGACGCAGCCGGTGTCCGATGGCTCGGGCCGCGACCGCAAGATGCTGCGCGAGGCTTCGAACCTGTTTGCCAAGGCCGGCTGGGCCAATCAGGGTGGCCGCCTGAAAAATACGAAGGGCGAGACGTTCCAGATCGAGTATCTCGTCAGCGGCGCCGAGCAGCAGCGTGTCTATGCGAAGATGATCGACAATCTGAAGCTGCTGGGCGCCGACGCCTCGCTACGCCTCGTCGATGCGGCACAATATCAGGACCGCCTCAACCGCTACGATTTCGACATGATCCTGGCCGCTTTCTCGCTCAGCGCGACGCCCACGCGCGAAGGCCTGTCGATCTTCTTCGGCTCCGACGCGGTCGATCGACCTGGCGCCTACAATTATCCGGGCATGGCGAGCGAAGCGATCGACAGCCTGATCACCACGGCCGGCGCGGCAGCATCGCGCAAGGACCTGGTCGTCGTGCTGACGGCCCTCGACCGAATCCTGCGCTGGCGTCTCGACTGGCTGCCCAACATCACCGCCGAGGGCCATCGCGCCGCCTATTGGGACATGTTCGGCTTCAAGGAGCCCAAACCCGACTATGGCTGGCCGGTGGAAAGCCTGTGGTGGTTCGACGAAGCCAGGGCCAAGGCGGTCGGCAAGGCCTGAGCAAGCCCCAGGGCGCCAAGGTGGCCGCAATTGGCACCGCGAGCACGACAGCGGCTTCGGGACATCTCGCCTGTTCGCCTTTTGCGCGTCGGCGCGGAGTTGGTTAACAACGGGCTCGACCGAAGCGGCCGGCTTTCGTATCCCGGCCGCGTCAAGGGCCGTCGGACAACCGGAGACACCACCCCAGCATGGGCGCCTACATCCTCCGCCGCATTCTTTTGATGATACCGACGCTGATCGGCATCATGGCGATCTCCTTCGTCGTCATCCAGTTCGCGCCGGGCGGTCCGGTCGAACAGGTGATCGCCAGCCTGCAGGGAAATGCCGGCGGCGCGACGGACCGCGTCTCGGGCGGCAGCGGCGGCGATTTCGGCGGCGGCCAGAACTCCGGCGGCGACAGTTCGGGCTATCGCGGCGCGCAGGGGCTCGATCCGGCCTTCATCGCCAAGCTGCAAAAGCAGTTCGGCTTCGACAAGCCGCCGCTCGAGCGCTTCGGCCTGATGATGTGGAATTACGTCCGCTTCGATTTCGGCGACAGCTATTTCCGCTCGGTCTCGGTGTGGAACCTGATCCTCGAAAAGCTCCCCGTCTCGATGTCGCTGGGCCTGTGGATCACGCTGCTGTCCTACCTGATCTCGATCCCGCTCGGCATCCGAAAGGCGCTCAAGGACGGCTCGACCTTCGACATCTGGACCTCCGGCGTCATCATCGTCGCCTATGCGATCCCCGGCTTTCTCTTCGCCATCCTTCTGATCGTGCTCTTTGCCGGCGGCTCCTTCTACGATTTCTTTCCCCTGCGCGGGCTCCTGTCGGATGGGGTGCGCGGCGACTGGTGCGCGCTGTGGTCGCAGAATGCCGACCTGCCGAACTGCATCACAAGGACCATCCCGGACTATTTCTGGCATCTGACCCTGCCGCTGATCGCCCTGTCGCTCTCGGCCTTCGCCACCACGACGCTCCTGACCAAGAACTCCTTCCTCGACGAAATCCGCAAGCAGTATGTCACCACCGCCAGGGCGAAAGGCCTCTCCGAGGGCCAGGTCCTCTACGGCCATGTCTTCCGCAACGCCATGCTGATCATCGTTGCCGGCTTTCCCGGTGCCTTCATCTCGTCCTTCTTTGCCGGTTCGCTGCTGATCGAGACGATCTTCTCGCTCGACGGCTTGGGGCTCCTCGGCTTTGAATCCATCTACAATCGCGATTATCCGGTCGTGTTCGGCACCCTCTACATCTTCTCGCTGATCGGCCTCGCCACGACGCTCATATCCGATCTGACCTACACCTGGATCGATCCGCGCATCGACTTCGAGAAGCGGGAGGTCTGAGGATGGACGAGGCACAGAAAGACCGCCTGAACGAAGACGAAGCCCGCCGGCATGACACGCGGGACTCACGGCCCGACACCGCGCCCGAAGACCAGGCTGCCGAGATCGCCGTCGAACAGACCAGCGGCATCGCCCAGATGGCGCCGGATTCCGAGACCACGAGGCGTCCGCGCCTCTCGCCGCTCAACCGCCGGCACTGGCAGAACTTCAAGGCGAACAAGCGCGGCTACTGGTCGCTCTGGATATTCGCCGTCTTGTTCGTGGTCACGCTGTTTGCCGAATTCGTCGCCAACGACAAGCCGATCCTCGTCGATTACAAGGGCGAGTTCTACTACCCGATTCTCGTCGACTATCCCGAAGAGGTGTTCGGCGGCTTTCTGCCCGTCACCAACTACCGTGACCCGTTCGTCTCAGGCGAGATCGAGGCCAATGGCTGGGCGGTCTGGCCGCCCATTCGCTATTCCTATCAGACCGTCAACAACGAGATCCCGTCGCCGGCGCCCTCGCCGCCATCCTGGACGCTGACCAAGAAGGAGGCCTGCTCGCGCTATCCGGACGGGGTCGACGACAAGAGCTGTTCCTTCGGCAACATGAACTGGCTGGGCACCGACGACCAGGCGCGCGACGTGCTGGCCCGGCTGATCTACGGCTTCCGCATCTCGGTGCTGTTCGGCCTGATCCTGACGGCCGCCTCGGCGGTCATGGGCGTCACCGCAGGCGCGGTACAGGGCTATTTCGGCGGCTGGGTCGACCTCCTGTTCCAGCGCTTCATCGAAATCTGGTCGTCGATCCCGGTGCTCTACCTCCTGTTGATCATCGCCGCGATCCTGCCGCCCGGCTTCTGGATTCTGCTCGGCATCATGCTGTTGTTCTCCTGGGTCGCCTTCGTCGGCGTCGTCAGGGCAGAGTTCCTGCGCGCCCGCAATTTCGAATATGTCAACGCGGCACGGGCGCTGGGCGTCGGCAACCTGACCATCATGACCCGGCACCTTCTGCCCAACGCCATGGTCGCGACGCTGACCTTCCTGCCCTTCATCCTAAACGGCTCGATCTCCACGCTGACCTCGCTGGATTTTCTTGGCTTCGGCCTGCCCCCCGGCTCGCCCTCGCTCGGCGAGCTTCTGGCTCAGGGCAAGAACAACCTGCAGGCCCCCTGGCTCGGCATCTCGGGCTTCATCGTGCTATCGTTGATGCTCTCGCTGCTGGTCTTCGTCGGCGAAGCGGTGCGCGACGCCTTCGACCCGAGGAAGAGTTTCGGGTGAAAGCCGGTGGAAAGGGTTAAAAATGAGCCGGATCGAAACGATCACAGAGGAGATCACCCCGGACGAGCTTCCGCCACGGCTGCGTGATCGCTTCAAGCCGGGAACGCAGGTTCGACTGACCGTGGTCGGCGAGGCGAAGGACACGTCGTTCACGCCAGAAGAGATCGAGGCTCGCAAGAACGATCTGCTCAAATATTGGGGGGCGTTCAGCCACCTTGGGACGACAACGGAAGAGGCTGTGGCACGGATACGCGCGCTTCGTGACGAATGGGATTGATGAGCGCGCTTTTCTATTGCGACACCAATGTCTTCATTCAGATGGGCGAACGATCCGATAACGATCTCCAGCGTTTCGTGGCACGGGTCGCGGCGTCCGATAGCCGGCTCGTAACGAGCGAAATCACCCTGGCAGAAGTCCTCGTGAAGCCGAAACAGCAAGGGCGCGATGATCTGTCGGCATTTTACGAGGATTTTCTGGTGACCCGACCGCTTCTGGAGGTGGTTCCCATAAGCCGCCCGATCCTTCGCCGCAGCGCCGAGTTGCGCGCGACTGACGGCGCCACCAAACTGCCGGACGCAATCCACGTTGCGACGGCGATCGAAAGCGCCTGCAAGTGGATGATCTCGTCAGATAAAAGGCTCCGCGTGCCGTCACCCATCATGCGGCTTGCCATCGACCAGATCACCGGAATCGAAATTTGATGAACGCTCACGACCACTCGAAACAAGACCGTGCCCACCACGACGACTCCAGCCACGCCCACGGCTTCAGCGGCCATGCCCACGGCGCCAACGAGACGCGGATCGCCATCGCGGCCGTTCTGACCGGCACGTTCATGATTGCCGAGATGGCCGGCGGCCTGATCTCCGGCTCGCTGGCGCTGATCGCCGATGCCGGGCACATGCTGACCGACTTCGCCGCCCTTGGCCTCGGCTGGTTCGGCTTCCGCCTCGCCCTAAAGCCCGGCGATTCCGAGCGGACCTATGGCTATGACCGCTTCCAAGTGCTCGTCGCCTTCGTCAATGGCCTCGCGCTCTTCGCCATCGCCGGGATCATCGTCTACGAGGCCTATGAGCGGCTGACCCATCCGGGTGCGATCCTCGGCGGCACCATGCTCGTCATCGCCATCGGCGGGCTTCTCGTGAACATCGCCGTCTTCGCGATCCTCCACGGCGCCGACCGCGAGAACCTCAACATCCGCGGCGCGGTGCTGCATATCCTGGGCGATCTGCTCGGCTCGGTAGCAGCGATCGTCGCGGCGGTGATCATTCTCTACACCGGCTGGTTGCCGATCGACCCGATCCTGTCGGTCCTCGTCTCGGTGATCATCCTCGTGTCGGCCTACAGGCTGGTGCGCGACGCAGGACACGTCCTTTTGGAGGGTGCGCCGACCGATCTGGACGTCAAGGACGTCGCGCCGCATGTGGTCGGCGCCGTCGCCGGCGTCATCGAAATCCATCACATCCACGCCTGGTCGATCACGCCGGAGCGCACCATGGCGACGTTGCACGAATGCCTCGAGGACGTGGCCGATGGCTTGGCTGTGAACAGCGCCATGAAGGCCGTGTTGAAGAGCCGTTTTGCCATCGGTCATGCCACCGT
>JBBSUS010000063.1:0-8361 GCA_038234195.1 Hyphomicrobiales bacterium
AAAAGGAGGCGCGAATCGAGTAGGCGGTGACGATGACGAAGAGCGGCTTGTCGGCCAGAAGCTCGCGGGTCAGCGCCAGAAGATAGGGCAGATCCTCGAAGATTTGCCAGACCTCGCCCTTGGGACCGCGTCCGAATTTCGGCGGGTCGAGCAGGATCGCATCGTAGCGGCTGCCGCGCTTGACCTCGCGCTCGGTGTAGCGGACGGCGTCCTCGCAGATCCACCGGATCGGACTGTTCTCGAGACCCGCCATCTGCTGATTTTCGCGCGCCCAGCCGATCGCTTTCTTCGAGGCGTCGACATGGGTCACCTCGGCGCCAGCCCTTGCGGCAAGGAGCGAGGCGAGACCGGTATAGCCGAAGAGATTGAGCAGCCGGACGGGCTCGCCGCGTCCTGTGGCCGCGCGTATCGCTGCGTCGGCGTAGGACCAATGGGCGGCCTGCTCGGGAAACACGCCGACATGGCGGAACGAGGTGAAACGGCCGTGATAGGACAGCCCGTCATGGACGAGCGGCCAGGTTTCGCCGAGCGGTGCGTTGGGAAAGCGCCAGCGACCGGTGCCCTCCTCCTCGATTTCGCCGGTGAAGATCGCGTCGGCGTTATCCCATGACGAAGGGTCGAGCCGCGGCTGCCAGATCGCCTGGTTCTCGGGGCGCCGCACCGTCAGGGGGCCATAGCGCTCGAGTTTTTCGCCCGCGCCGGAATCCAGAAGGGCGTAGTCGCCGGTCGGCGAAACGGTCAGGAACAACGGCGCCGAAGCCTCGGGCCTCAGGCCCTGATGTGCCGGCACATCGAGGCGCTCGGGTGCGGGCTGAGGCGTCCTCGCATGACCGGAACGGCCGACAGCGCCGCCCTGCGCATCCAGGGGCGACCGGGCGCCGGCGCGATGCTCGCGGGCCGCGGGCATCTGCGCAGGCCTCGTCCGATGCGTGCCATGCGAAGGGCCGGCATGCAGCCCGGCCTTCTCACCGGCGGAGTTGCCGCGCGCAGCACCGGTCGCGCCGGTTCTGGCGCGCCCTTTCACGACGCCCGGTGCATCGCCGGACCCCGATGTCGGCCCGCCCTTGCCCCGCTTCGTCGCCGCCTTGCCGTCCGGCCGCCGCGCCCTTGCCAAACTCACCACTCCATGCTGCGTTATCCTGCCCTTCAAGGGCGCTCCCGGACCAATTACCGATTTACCCCGAGCTTGGCAAAGCCGCCTCAAACGTGGTCTCTAGCACGACTTGTCGCAGGACCGGGCGGATGTGCCGTCACCGGCATGCGGCACAGGTCCGCGACACCTTTGTAAACCGTCGCGTCGCGGCATCGATGTGGGAGGATATCTGATGGATCTGAAGGGCGAATACCGTTTGCCGGCGCCGCGGGAGAAGGTCTGGGCGGCGTTGAACGATCCCGACGTCCTGCGGGCCTGCATTCCGGGCTGCCAGAAGCTGGAGATGACCAGCGACAACGAGATGGAAGCCACGGTCACGGCCAAGGTCGGGCCGGTGAAGGCGACCTTCAACGGCCAGGTGCGACTGGAAAACATCAACGCGCCCGAGAGCTATTCGATCGTCGGCGAGGGCAAAGGCGGCATCGCCGGTTTCGCCAAGGGCGGCGCCGACGTTCTTCTGAAGGAAGAAGGCCCCGACACGACGACGCTCAGCTACGATGTCAAAGCCCAGGTCGGCGGCAAGCTGGCGCAGATGGGCGGCCGACTGATCGATTCGACGGCCAAAAAGCTCGCAGGCCAGTTCTTCGACAATTTCGCCGAACATGTCTCCGGCGGCGAAGGTCAGGCGCAGGGCACGACCGAAAGCGTCTGACCAGACCATTGCGGGCGGCCTACGAATGAACAAGGCCCGCGGCATCGCAGCCCGGGCCTTTGTTCTCGTTCATGACGTCGCAAAATCGACTGCGTACTGGGAACCGAGGCGCCATCGTCCTAGCGACCCTGACGCCTCGGCGCATCGGCTGACCGCCTGCAGGCCACCCCTCTTCCTTCGGGGGAGACCCTGCCTCAGGCTGCGCGACTGCCGACCAAGGCCGTCGAGGAACCGTTCGACTTTGGCTCCAGGGCCGTCTTCTGCCGCTCGTCCTGCAACTGGCGCAGCTGGGACTTCGATTCCTCGGCCTCGCGGCGCAAGCGCTCGACCTCGTATTTGCGCTTCCAGGATTTGCGGCGATAGTGGGCCTGAGTGAACCATGTGCCGCAGCCACCGAGAATGACACCGACGATGATCGTGGCCATCAGCAGGATGAACAGCGGAGCCTGAAACGCCAGCTGCGGCATCGTCCCGATCGGATCGAGCGAGACGGTCACCGCCTCGCGATTGGCGACGCAGAAGACGATCATGATGATCGCCAGCGGGACCAGGATGATGAAGGACAGGATTTTTGCGATCATCTTGTCGTCAAAGCCTCTTATGCCGTGCGCCGGTTCGGGCGACGCCGCTCGGCTTCACTGTTGACCGGAACGGGTTCGGTCTCAAGCCCTTTCCCGCCGCTTTATCGCTCGTCCGCGCTTCCGAACCGCAAAGCGCCGAAACAGGCTAACGTCGGGCAAACGCCAGATATCGACGCAACCCACCGGTCGTCGACCATGACATAAAGGCGAGCAGCCGAAGGTCAATCGCGGTGATGCGGGACGCTGGAAAGGCGGAACCCAAAGCGCGCGAGGGTACGACCCTGTTGCAACGCGGCAGCGTCGCTGCCTGCAGCGGACGGATATTTCCGATGGCGCCACCCTCCCGGAACGGCGCCTTCAACCGGGCGCTTGAAGGCTCAGGCCTTGTCGTTCAACCGCTCGCGCAGTTCCTTGCCAGCCTTGAAGAACGGCACCCACTTCTCCTCGACCTCGACCGCCTCGCCGGTGCGCGGATTGCGGCCCGAGCGCGACGGGCGGTTCTTGACCGAAAACGCGCCGAAGCCGCGCAGTTCGACCCGGTTCGATTCGCACAAGGCATCAGTGATCTGGTCGAAGATCGCATTGACGATCATCTCGACATGGCGCTGGTACAGATGCGGATTGCGGTTGGCGATCGCAGCCACGAGTTCGGACTTGATCAAGCGACCTCCTTTGGGGGTGATGACGGCCTTCAGGGCTTATCACTCGGTCCCCGAACTGTCCGCGAACGCGGGTTCGGCGACTTGACAGTTGACGCTGTTTCGGCAACCGCGACGCTTTTCTAGGCGCGTCTGAGACCGGGCAAGCACCGTAAAATCGTTATCGTGAAGGCTGCCAGAGCGACACCAAGCCGTCAAGGTGGCCGGCCGTCTCCATGAGCGCGTCCGGCAGGGAGTCCGCGTCCTGGGATAGCCCCAGAAATCCGAGCAGGAAGGATTTGGCGCTGGCGAAGGGTGACCAGCCAAAGCTCGGCTTTTCCGGCTTGCGATCGACGATCTCCAAGCCTTTTTCGACTCCGCGCTCGCCCTCCAGCCACTGCCGCACGACATCCTCGCCGCCGATCGCGTCGACGAGCTTGTTGTCGAGCGCTTGCCGACCCGAGAACACCGAACCGTCGGCCAGACGACGCGCCTCCTCGGGCGAATAACCCCGGCGCTCGGCGACGAGCCCGACGAACCAGTCGTAGGTATCGAGGATCAGCCGGCGGATCATGTCCTTGGCGTCCTGCGGCGCCGGAGCGAAGGGCGATGGCTCGGCCTTCATCGGCGACGACTTGATGGCGTTCACCTCCACGCCGATCGTGTCGAGAAGTTTGGAGGCGTCGACATACTGGAACAGGACGCCAATCGAGCCGACGATCGAGGTGCGGCGCGCGACGATGTGGTCGGAGCCGACAGCGATCATGTAGCCGGCCGAGGCCGCGAGCGAGCCGACTTCACTTGCCACCGGCTTGACTGCGGCGATCTTGCGCACCGCCTCGTAGATGGATTCGCCGCCGACGGTCGTGCCGCCGGGCGAATCGATTTTCAATATCACCGCCTTGACCGTATCGTCCTCCCGCAGCGTCTTGAGGAGATCGAGAAGCTTGTCATCCTCGGTGATCACACCCTCGATCGAAACACGAGCGATCTGGTCGGCAAGGCCCGGACGCACACCGTGGCCACCCAAAAGCCCGGTCGCCACAGCCACACCGACCACCGCGAGGGCAACGACAAGAATGGCCAGGACGCGCCAAAAGCTCAGCTTGCGCCGCAGCCGCCGCCTGTCGATCATCTCCTGCGCGGTCACCGACATCGCCCATTTTCTCCCTGGCGCATCCCATAGCGCCGCTGCCGAAAACAGCTTTCGGCGCCGTCTGTAACGATGGACAGACGGTTAGCCGTTCGATCCACACAAGGGAAGCCTCGGGCAAGGCCTTACGTGAAGCCGCGGCGGGACCTCATGAATCGTTCATTCCCTTGCGGTATCGCTACGGATGTCCATTTTGGCATTGACGCAAAAAGCCCCTATTCTGCGCCCAGACGCTTCTGCGAACCGCCATCCTCGCGCATTGCCGCGACAGGGCCGATGCCGGAATGCCTTGATAAGGAACCACATGGCCTTGGCCAGCGAGCGACCCCAGAGCCGACCAGCGCGGGCCTTCGACGACGCCGAGGCGCATCACGTCGGGACGGCGAATAACGACGGCCGGCGCCTGAAGGAGTTTTCTCGCGCCAGGAAAAGTTCGCGGCGGGTCCGGCTCTTGAAGATCGGCCTGCCGATCATCGCCGTCACGATCATCATTGTTGGCGTGGCGTTGACGTGGCTTGCGCGCAGCCTTCCGGACAATCTTTCGGTCGCCAGTGCGTCGTTCGATGATGGGCGCGTCGTCATGCAGGATCCCCGCATGTCCGGGCTCGACAGCAAGAACCGACCCTACCAGTTGATCGCGGAACGGGCGTTCCAGTCGCTGAAGGGCGGCGGGGTCGATCTGGAAAAGCTGAGCGCCAAGGTCGCCGTCAACGACGACACCGACGCCGAGATCAAGGCCGCATCCGGCCATTACGACCAGGCCTCGCAAAATCTGACCCTTGCCGGGGGGATCGGGGTCCAGACCACGAGCGGCATCAACATCAAGATGGCATCGGCCACGATCGACTTCGATGGCGGCAATCTCGACGGCCAGGGACCCGTGATGATCAAGACGCCCAACCAGTCCATCGAGGCCTCTTCTCTCACGGTGTCCGACGGCGGCAAGATGTTGTCCTTCGGCGGCCGGGTGAAGATGCGGCTCAACCCATCGGCCGTCGAGGCCGAGTTGCCCGCGACAGATCAGACTCCCCCGGAAGACCCGAAACAGCCCATCGAAAAACAAGCCTCCAGAAGCGAGTAATCCATGTTTTCCTTCGTACGTGGCGGCGCCCTGCCGCTGTTCGTCGCCCTCGCCGTCCTGCCCCTGGCCGGCCCAGCCGCCATCGCCCAGGACACCGGGCTCGGTCAGAGCTTCACGGGTATGCAGATCGACGGTGACAAGCCGATCTCGATCGAATCCAACCAGCTGGACGTCGACGACGCTACTGGCATCGCGACCTTCACCGGCAATGTTCAGGTCGTCCAGGGTCCGACCGAGTTGCGCACCGCAAAGCTGGTCGTGACCTACGACAAGACCCAGATGAAGCCCGGCACGGGTGCGTCGGCGACGCCCGCGCCGGCTGGCCCGATGGGCGGCGGATCGAGCCAGATCAAGAAGCTCGATGCGAGCGGCAAGGTCTATGTGAAGTCGGACGATCAGGTCGCCACTGGCGACAACGCCTCCTTCGATATGGCGACCCAGCTCGTCGTGATGACCGGCCAGGTGGTTCTGTCCCAAGGCAAGAACGTTGCCGAAGGGTGCCGTCTGACGATCCACATGAAAACCGGCAAGGCGCGGCTCGAAAGCGACAATTGCCCCGGCAAGGCAAGCGGCAGCAGCGGCCGAGTGCGGATGATGCTGACCCCGGGCCAGAACGGCAAGCCCACTCCGGCCACCGGGTCCGCCAAGTGAGCCTTGCCGCGCAGAACGATCGGCGCGGCGACACCATGGCCGTGGCGTGATGGACGGTAATATGGACGCAACGAACACCGCCATCGATTCGGTCCAACGCGACGAGCGGACGGCGAACGGCCGCGCGCCTCTCGTTGCCGATGCCGGAGCCGGAGCTTTCCACGAGCCGGGCCAGGGTCCCGACGGCACGCGTGAGGGCATGGACGGCACGCTCGTGGCTACGGGCCTGACGAAAAGCTACAGGGGCCGCAGAGTGGTCGACGATGTCGCCCTGTCGGTGCGCCGCGGCGAGGCGGTGGGCCTGCTCGGCCCGAACGGTGCCGGCAAGACCACCTGCTTCTACATGATCACCGGCCTCGTGCCGGTCGATGGCGGGCGCATCCTGCTCGACGGCGAGAACATCACCAAAGTGCCGATGTATCGCCGCTCGCGGCTCGGCATCGGCTATCTGCCGCAGGAGGCGTCGATCTTCCGCGGTCTCTCGGTCGAGAACAACATCCGTGCGGTGCTCGAGGTCGTCGAGCCGGACAAGAAGGTCCGCGAGCACGAACTGGACGCGCTTCTGGCCGAGTTCCACATCGATCACCTGCGCAAGCAGGCCGCAACGTCGCTGTCGGGCGGCGAACGGCGGCGCTGCGAAATTGCCAGGGCGCTCGCGTCGAAGCCGACCTTCATGCTGCTCGACGAACCCTTCGCCGGCGTCGATCCGATCGCCGTCGCCGACATTCAGGGTCTGGTGCGACATCTGACACGTCGCGGCATCGGCGTCCTGATCACCGATCACAACGTGCGCGAGACGCTGGGGCTCATCGACCGGGCCTACATCATGCACGCCGGCGCGGTGCTGACCCATGGCAGCCCGCAGGACATCGTCGACAATGCCGATGTGCGTCGCTTCTACCTTGGCGACCAGTTCAGCTTCTGACGGACGGCATGTTAAGGGGCACCGAGCCTCGATACCCCCGCGCGCGGCGAGTTGGCGGCGCGCGGCAGCACTTCCGGTCTCGACCGCCATTCATTTTCGTCAAGCGAATGATCGTCGATCCAGCTTACAAATCGGATTCGCTTTTCTTGAAATTTCGTGCGGTAATTCGAGTGATCGCAGGGTTGCGGACCGCTCTGCCGTTTTCGGATCGGCGGCGGTCTGACGTTGTATCGGGTGGCGAACGTCGTTCGGCGCCTGTATCTTCAACAGGCGAAATCCCTTCGCCACACGACATTAGGCGAGTGCTTCGGCGCCCATGGCATTAGCGGCCAAACTGCAGATGCGGCAGACCCAGTCGCTGGTCATGACACCCCAGCTGCTGCAGTCCATTCGCCTGTTGCAATACAGCCATTTCGAGCTGCGGGCCTTCGTCGACGCCGAGATGGAGCGCAACCCTTTGCTTGTCGCCGACGACCGCGGCGACCATGCGACCGCGCCTATGGACGAAAATCGCAGGGCAAAGCGCGACGATTTCGACCCGCAACTTCTCGACCGTACGATGGGAGAAGCGCGCGCCGAGCGCCAGCGCGAGACAACGCTTCGCGAGGACGCGCGTCCCGAGCCGCTGACGATGCGCGACGGCAGCGAGATCGCCGGCGCGGCCTCCTATCAAGGCCGCACGGGCGGCCGCTCGCTCGCAGCACCCGGCGGTGATTTCGGCATCGAGGACATCGCCGACCGCACGCCCGGTCTTCATGCCCATGCTCTGGCGGAAGTCGCCGATGCGCTGTCCGGCCGCACCGAACGTCGCGTCGGCGAGGCGCTTGTCGAGCATCTGGACGAGAGCGGCTATCTGCAACCGGGATTCGAGGTCATCGCCCACGAGCTCGGCATCGACGAGGCGACCCTCGCCACGGTGCGGCGGACGCTGCAACGTCAGGCGCATCCTGCCGGGCTCTTCGCCCGTTCCCTGAGCGAATGCCTGGCGCTCCAGCTTGAACGCCGCGATCGGCTCGACCCGGTGATGCGGACAGTCCTCGACAATCTCGATCTTCTCGCCCGGCGAGACTTCGCGTCGCTTCGGCGCCTCACGGGGGAGGATGAATCCGGGCTGATGGACATTCTCGCGGAAATCCGCGGCCTCGACCCCAAGCCTGGCCACGCCTTTGCGAGCGACGGCTTCGAGGCGATCATCCCCGACGTGCTCGTCACCGAGGCGCCGGACGGCGGCTGGATCGTCGAGCTCAATCCCGACGCCCTGCCCCGGGTGCTCCTCGACAACGAGTATCTCAGGACCGTCCGCGGCGGCGCGCTTTCGGATGACGAACGCAACTTCATCGGCGACTGCCAGCAATCGGCCAACTGGCTGGTGCGCTCGCTCGATCAGCGCGCGAAAACGATCGTCAAGGTGGCCAGCGAGATCGTACGGCGCCAGGACGGCTTCCTGACCAAGGGTGTCGGCGGGCTGAAGCCCATGACGCTGATGGCCGTCGCCGACGCAATCGGCATGCACGAATCGACCGTCAG
>JBBSUS010000064.1:0-8318 GCA_038234195.1 Hyphomicrobiales bacterium
AATGGCCGAATGGACCTATGTGGGCGTTCCCGCGCTTGAGGCCCTCGGCAAATCCGCAATCCTCGCCGAATGGCAGAGTTTTCCCTCGATGCAGGTCGCGCCGGATTTTGCCGCTGCGCTCGCAAAGCGCATCGAGGCCGATGGCGGCTCCAAGGCGACGCCGGTCTATTTCCTCTGCCGCTCCGGGGTGCGCTCCATCGCCAGCGCCCAGGCGCTGACGGCAGCCGGGTTCGATCATTGCTGCAACGTGCTGGACGGCTTCGAAGGCCCCCCCGACGAAGACGGTCATCGCGGGCGCCGCGCCGGGTGGAAAGCCGAAGGCCTGCCATGGATGCAGCGATGATCCGGAACATCATGACCACGAGCACGGCGAGACTCGATGCAGCGGGACCTCTCGCCCAGTCCGGACGGTTGTCGGGACGCCTCGTGCCGTCGCCGGACGCGGGGGCCGGGGAGCCTCGGCGCGACCCGATCCATTCGAATTCGACAATAAAAAGCATGGAGATCGAGACCGGTATGGATGGCGCGGCGCGGGGACATTCGGAGATCATGGAACGGGTCAGCGCGCGCCTGAAGGCGCAGTTGGGGACGGACATCTACTCGAGCTGGTTCCAGCGCATGAAGCTCGACTCGGCCGGCAAAGGCGTCTGCCAGCTGTCGGTGCCGACCGCATTTCTGCGCAGCTGGATCCATTCGCACTATCATCAGCTGATCACCGACATCTTCAAGGAAGAGATTCCCGGCACCCTGCGCGTCGACATCGTCGTGAGAAGTGCCGTGCGTGGTGGCGGCGTCACCATCCGCCAGCCTCGTGTCGCCGGGCGCAGCGAAGCCGCCATCCAGCCGCAGCAGGCCGGTAGCGCCAGGGCCGATGCCGCACGAGCATCGTTCGACCAAACGGCAACATCTGCAGCGACCGGCGCGACCGCCGGGTCCCGCGCTTCGGGCGCTGCCGGCGCCAGCCTGTTCGATCCGGCTTCGACCGGCCCGTCGGCGCCTCCTGCGCCGACCTTCGGCTCGCCGCTCGATTCCCGCTACGTCTTCGAGACCTTCGTCGAGGGCTCGTCGAACCGGGTAGCGCTCGCCGCCGGCCGGGCGATCGCCGAGAACGGTCCGCAGTCGGTGCGCTTCAACCCGCTATTCATCCACGCCGCCGTCGGCCTCGGCAAGACGCATCTCCTGCAGGCGATCGCCAATGCTGCCGTGGCGCGTGAAGACCGACCGCGCGTCGTCTATCTGACGGCCGAATATTTCATGTGGCGCTTTGCGACCGCGATCCGCGACAATCGGGCACTCGACCTGAAGGAAACGCTTCGCGGCATCGACATCCTGATCATCGACGACACCCAGTTCCTGCAGGGCAAGTCGATCCAGCAGGAGTTCTGCCATCTTCTCAATGCGCTGATCGATTCGGCGCGGCAGGTGATCTGCGCCGCAGACAGGCCGGCCACGGATCTGGAGTCCCTCGATCCCCGGGTGCGCTCGCGGCTATCCAACGGCATCACGCTGGAGCTTGCCGTTCCCGACTACGAGATGCGTCGCTCGATCATCGAAAGCCGCGCCAAGGCCATGCGCGCCGAGGACCCGAGCTTCCAGATGCCGGAGCAGGTGATCGACACCATCGCCCGCCGGGTCGCCGGGTCGGGTCGCGATCTCGAGGGCGCCTTCAACCAGATCGCGTTCCGCCATTCGCTCGGCCAGCCGCTCTCGCCCGAACACCTCGACGATCTCCTCAATCAGTTGACCCGCGCCAATTCCGAACGCCGGGTGCGGATCGAGGACATCATGAAGTTCGTCTCGCGCCATTATAACGTCACGCGCACCGACCTTCTTTCGGCCCGGCGCACCCGCACGATCGTCAGGCCGCGGCAGATCGCCATGTATCTCGCCAAGACGATGACGCCCCGTTCGCTACCGGAGATCGGCCGACGCTTCGGCGGCCGCGACCACACCACGGTGTTGCATGCCGTGCGCAAGATCGAGGGTGAACGCGCCAAGGACGAAAAGCTGTCGGAGGAGCTCGACCTGATCCGCCGGATGATCGAAGAGTAGGCGGACCGCTTTTCAGAAAGCCGTTCCGAACCAATCAATGACGGGCTGAAGCCGGGCTCGCCTTGACGCAACCGGTTTCGACTTTCAAAAGCGGGCGTCAGGTTCTAAGACCGTGCGACATTTTTCAATGGCCGCCTGCACGTCCGGCGCCTGCCCCGAACCGAACGGCTCGTCTCATGCGCATCATCATCGAACGCTCCAATCTCCTGAAGTCGCTGTCGCACGTCCACCGCGTCGTGGAGCGTCGCAACACGATCCCGATCCTGTCCAACGTGCTCTTGAAGACCGAGGGCGAGGGCCTGCGCCTGAAGGCGACCGATCTCGACCTCGAGATCACCGAAACGGTGGCTGCCCAGAGCGAGCAACCGGGCGCCACGACCGTGCCGGCCCATCTTCTCTACGATATTGTCCGTAAGTTGCCGGACGGCGCCGAGGTGAGGCTTTCCACCAGCGAGGACGGCGGCCAGATGACCGTCTCGGCCGGCCGTTCGAATTTCAAGCTGCAATGCCTGCCCGAATCGGATTTCCCCGACATCACCGCCGGTGCACTCAGCCATTCCTTCACGATCAAGTCGGCGGATTTCGCCCGACTGATCGACCGCACCCAGTTCGCGATCTCCACGGAAGAGACACGCTATTATCTGAACGGCATCTACCTGCACACGATCGAGGCCGACGGCGATCTGCGCCTGCGGGCCGTGGCGACCGACGGCCACCGCCTTGCCCGCGCCGACAACATGGCGCCGGCTGGCTCGGAGGGCATGCCGGGCATCATCGTGCCGAGGAAGACCGTTGGCGAACTCCAGAAGCTGCTCGGAGATATCGACAACGAGGCGGAGATCACGGTCGAGCTGTCGGACGCCAAGATCCGCTTCACCATCGGCCCGGTGGTGATGACCTCGAAGTTGATCGACGGCACCTTTCCCGACTACCAGCGGGTCATTCCGCAGAACAACGACAAGGCGCTGACCCTCGACCGGCAGACCTTTTCGGCCGCCGTCGACCGCGTTTCGACGATTTCGTCCGAGCGCGGAAGAGCGGTGAAGCTGGCGGTTTCCGATTCGCAGCTGACCTTGACGGTGAATTCGCCGGATTCGGGCACGGCGACCGAGGAACTCGCGGTCGGCTATGATTCAGACGACATCGAGATCGGCTTCAACGCCCGCTATCTTCTCGACATCACCAGCCAGTTGTCGGGTGAAGAGACGGTGTTCATGCTGGCCGATCCCGGCTCGCCGACACTCATCAAGGACGGCGGCGACGACCAGACGCTCTACGTTCTGATGCCGATGCGGGTGTGACGGCCGACCGCGCGAAACAGGTTCTGGACGACGGCGCGACGAACGCGGCGGTGAATGCGCTGAGCGGCGGCGGATCGACGGCCGGCGTGGGCGCGCCGACGCTGCCCACCGTGCGCCTTGCCGACCTCAGGCTTGCCGACTTCCGCAACTACAGCACCGCAAAGCTAAGCTTCGACCGACCCTTCGTCGTGCTCGTCGGGGCGAACGGCGCCGGTAAGACCAACCTCATGGAAGCGGTTTCACTGCTGACGCCGGGCCGTGGCCTGCGGCGAGCAGTCCACCAGGACATGGCGCGTCAGGGCACGGCAGGAACCGCGCCGTACGTCAGCGGAGGCTTCGCGCTGAGCGCGACGGTTCTCAGCCATGCGACGGAGAGTTCCATCTCGATCAAGGTGTTGCCCGACCCATCGGGGACGGCCACGCGCGCCATCCGCATCGATGAGACGGTGGCGAAAAGCGCCGACGAACTCCTTGATCTCCTGCGCATCCTGTGGCTGACGCCGGCGATGGACGGGCTTTTCACCGGCCCAGGCAGCGACCGGCGCCGCTTCCTCGACCGCATGGTCCTGGCCATCGATCCGACCCATGGGCGCAGGGCCTCAGACTACGAGCGAGCCATGCGTTCGCGCAACAAGCTGCTTGCCGACAACCGCATCGACGATTCCTGGCTCTCGGGTCTCGAAGCCCAGATGGCCGAACTCGGCGTCGCGATGGCGATGGCCCGTGCCGAACTCGTCCGGCTGCTCGCCGGCATGATCGAGACGGCGACCGAGGGCAGCCCGTTTCCCAAGGCCGGGCTGGACCTTCTGCCCGGCTACGCGGATTTCGATCCGGCAGCCCCCTCGGCGGATAACGAGGATCGAGCCGCCGTCCGGCTTCGCACGGCGCGCGGCCAGGACCGCGCAATAGGGCGCACGCTGGAGGGCGCACACCGCGCCGAGTTGCAGGTGACCCATCTCGACAAGAACATGCCGGCGGCGCTCGCCTCTACCGGCGAGCAGAAGGCGCTGCTGATCGGGCTAGTGCTCGCCCATGCGCGGCTGGTCACGGCGGTGTCCGGTCTGCCGCCCGTATTGCTGCTCGACGAGATCGCCGCCCATCTCGATCCGGCCCGCCGCGCGGCACTGTTCGACCTCATCGCCGATCTCGGCGTCCAGGCCTTCATGACCGGCACCGATGCCGGCCTGTTTGCGGCGCTGGGCGATCGCGCCCAGATGCTGGAGGTGGCGGGCGGCGCTGTCTCGCCCATGCCCTTGCCGGCGGGCGCCGATGCGCCGCGGGCGTACGAGATGCGTACGAAGGAGATCCGAGATGAGCGATAGCATGCGCCGGAAGCAGGCCGAGGACCCCCGCCAGAGCGGCGCGCTCGGGCCCGAAGAGATCGAGCGCTATGCCCGCCATATCGTTCTGCCGGAGGTTGGCGGATCGGGCCAGCAACGACTGAAGCGCGCGAAGGTGCTGGTTGTCGGTGCCGGTGGTCTAGGCTCGCCGATCGTCCTTTACCTCGCAGCCGCCGGCGTCGGCACGATCGGCGTCGCCGACGCCGATATCGTCTCCCTTTCGAACCTTCAGCGCCAAGTGATCCACGGGACGGCCGATCTCGGGCGCGCCAAGGTCGCCAGTGCCATCGACGCCGTGGCCGCCATCAATCCGCATGTCACCATTATTGCGCACGCGTTCCGGCTCGATGCCGAAAACGGTCGCGACATCGTGCCGAACTACGATCTGGTCATCGACGGATCGGACAATTTTTCGACGCGCTACGCCATGGCTGATGTGTGCGAAGCGTCGGAACGGCCGCTGGTCACGGCGGCGGTCAACCGGTTTTCCGGCTCGCTGACGGTGCTGAAGCCCTATGAAACTGCATCGGAAACGGCTGGCGCCGCGGCAACGACAGACGGGGGGCCCGGTGTCCCCATGCCGCAAGAGGTCCCTTTGAACCCGCGCTACCGCGACCTGTTCCCCGAGGCGCCGCCGGAGGGGCTGGTGCCCTCCTGTGCCGAGGCCGGCATTCTGGGGGTCACCACCGGCGTCCTCGGCACATTGGCCGCGTCCGAGGCCATCAAGTTGATCTGCGGGATCGGCGAGCCGCTCGTCGGACGGTTTCTGCTGGTCGATCTTCTGACCATGCGGATCGAGGAGATCCGCTACAAACGGGCGAAGGTCAGGGCGACAGCCGACACAGCGCCGGCGCTGGGCGAGCCCACGTCGGTCTGATGGTCTGACTGTTCAAGCGTGCTCGGCGGCGCTGGCCGCGACGATGGTCTGGCGCTGGGCCTCTGCGCCGGTCCTGACGCCGTTGAAGAGTGCATTGAGGATCACCGACACGAGCGCCGCCAGCAGGATGCCGGATTCCAGCAGAGGCTGGAGGGCGCTGGGCATGTTTTGAAAGAAGCCCGGACCGACGATGGGAATCATGCCGAAGCCGACGGAGATCGCGACGATGAAGAGGTTTTGGCGGCCGAGCGTGTAATCGACACCCGACAGGATACGGATGCCAGTGGCCGCGACCATGCCAAACATGACGATGCCGGCGCCGCCCAGGACCACCGTCGGCACCGCCTCGACCAAGGCCGACATCTTCGGCACCAGGCCGAGGATCAGCATGATGACGCCGCCCGCCGCGGTCACCCAACGCGACTTGACGCCGGTGATGCCGACGAGCCCGACATTCTGCGAAAACGATGTGTAGGGAAAGGTGTTGAAGATGCCACCGATGAGCGTCCCGACACCGTCGGCCCGCAGGCCGCGTGTGAGCGATCGGGTGTCGACCGCCCTGCCGGTCAGTTCTCCGAGCGCCAGGAACATGCCCAGCGATTCGATCATCACCACGATCATGACGAGGCACATGGTCAGGATCGGGATGAGGTGGAACTGCGGCAGGCCGAAATGGAAAGGCAGCACGAGGCCCAGCCACGCCGCCGTGCCGACCTTGTCGAAGCTCATCAGGCCGAGCATGGCGGCAACGATTGCGCCGGCAACGATTCCGATCAGCACCGCGATATTGCAGAGAAAGCCGCTCGTCCATTTGACCAGTGCCAGGATGGCGACGAGCACGAAGAGCGCGATGGCCAGACCGAGCGGAGCGCCATAGGCGGGGTTCGCCACCTGGACGACCTGGCCGTCGATGGTCTGGCGAAGGGTCGGCAGGCCACCGCCGGCCCAGTTGATGCCGACGCGCATGAGCGAGATGCCGATGACGAGGATCACCGTCCCGGTCACCACCGGCGGAAACAGCGGCAAGACGCGGCCGATAAAGGGCGCGATCAGGATCGCAAAAATGCCGGCGACGATCACCGAACCGTAGATCCCGAGGAGCCCGACGCCCGGCGCCGCCCCCATGGCAAGCATCGGACCGACGGAGGCAAAGGTGACGCCCATCATCACCGGCAGGCGAATGCCAACGCCTGGAAAGCCGATGCTCTGGACAAGGGTCGCCAGACCGCAGGCAAAAAGATCGGCGCTGATCAGAAAGGCCACATCCTGCGGCGAGAGGTTCAGCGCCCGGCCGACGATCAGCGGCACGGCGACTGCGCCTGCGTACATGACCAAGACATGCTGGAAGGCTAGCGCAATGAGCTGCCCAGAAGGAGGGCGCTCGTCGACCGGGTCGATTGCACGCGCTGCGGCAGTCTGGCTCATGGCAACGTCCTCGCCCAGACGCTCCGGATGCCACCGGGGCGTGTTTGGAAAAGGTTGCCACAGGCGATTGCGTAATGCACTCGCGGAAATTCAGAGCGGCGCAGGTTTCGTGGTGGACGCCCGTTTCATCCAGCGGCCGTAGCGTGCCGCCATTCAAATACGGAAAACGGGCGGTGTATCATTCCACCGCCCGTCGAAATGCTTTCGAATTGGCTCTTCGAACCGGATCGTCAGAGCGCGCGGCGACGTCCAAAGATCAGCGACAGAACGAAGAGGATGATCGCCACGAAGAAGATGATCTTTGCGATGCCGACCGCGGTGCCGGCGATGCCGCCGAAGCCGAGGACGGCCGCGATCAGCGCGATAACGAGGAAAGTGATGGCCCAACCGATCATGGCAGCGCTCCTAAAGTTGCGTTTGAAACCTCATGGGTTTGTTCAATAACGCGGTCCTTGGGAAAAGGTTCTCCTCGCTGACGAATAAATCACGATTCCGTGAGCAGAAACCGGCGTCGCACAGGCGGCATGCGCCGGAGTCCAACCCGCTTCAGAGGCGGGCCGGCCGAGCCGCAGATTGGCGCATCTTTCGATCGACCGTCCGCTTTCCCTCAATGGGTATGATGGACCTCCTGGAGCCCGTAGATCGGAGTGTCCAGCCCCTCCATCCGGGCCTTGAGCTGGAGCGAGAGATACTGCGAATAGTGCCGGGACTGGTGGAGGTTGCCGCCGTGGAACCACAGATTGTCCACCTGGGTCGGCTTCCACATGTTGCGCTGCTCGCCCTCCCAGGGCCCCGGGTCTTTCGGCGTGTCGGAGCCCAGACCCCAGACCTTGCCGACCCTGTCGGCCGTCGCCTTGTCGACGAGATCGGCGACCCAGCCGTTCATCGAGCCATAGCCGGTGGCGTAGACAATGAGATCGGCGGGCAGTTCGGTGCCATCCTCCAGCTTGACGCCGCCTTCGGTGATTTCCTTCACCTGACCGGCCTTCAGCTTGATCTGGCCGTCGATGACCAGCTGGCTGGCGCCGACATCGATGTAGTAGCCCGAGCCGCGGCGCAGATATTTCATGAAGAGGCCCGAGCCGTCGGCGCCCCAGTCGTGCTGGAAGCCGGCCTTTTCTAGCCCTTCGTAGAAGTCTGAATCCTGTTCGCGGATGGCGTCGTAAACCGGGATCTGGAACTCGTGCATGATCCGATAGGGCAGCGAGGCGAAGATCATGTCCGCCTTCTTTGTGGTGACGCCGTTGGCCAGCGCCTCCTCCGAATAGAGCGACCCGAGCCCGTGCTTCATCAGTGATTCGGACTTGACGATGTGGGTCGAGG
>JBBSUS010000065.1:0-8304 GCA_038234195.1 Hyphomicrobiales bacterium
AACTTGGAATGTTTTTCCACTTCATCCTCATCTAGCCGGTGACGAGTTTACAAATAGGTCGCATTCGGTATCAGAAAAGAGAATAGGTATTGAATTCCTTGGGCGTCTGTTAAATATTGTCAACGTACGAACTTTAGTAGCTATTGGTGGAGATGCGGCACGCACCGCAGAGAAGCTGCATAGTCCGAATATAGCTGTTCGCCATCCTAGTTACGGAGGTCAATCGATTTTTCGAGCTGAAATGTCAAGCCTTTATGGTCTTAAGAATGTTAGGGCCCGGCAGTTGAGCCTAATTTGAGAATGGCCCTATCAGCTTGAAACGGGACATTTTACCGCCCCGGCCGACCCGTCTTCCCCGGCCGGCGCTTGCTCCGCTTCGCCTCGCCAGCGTCCTCGTAGCTGCCGAGACCGATGCGTTCGCGGCGGAGGGGGCCGGGTGTATCCGCTTCGGATGTCGGCTTTTGCGGTCTGGTGCCGCCCACCGGCTTTTCGGTGCGGCCGACGGTCATTTCGTCGAGGGAGTTCTTGCGGAAGAGGCTGGCGTCGCGGGCCGGGCGGCTTGGGCGGGCTGTGTCGGTGCCGGGGCCCATGTCGTCGAGGCTGGGTTTCTGGAAGTAGCTCGTGGGTGCGTTTTCTGAGGCGTTGCGGCTGGAGACCCTCATCCGCCCCTCCGGGGCACCTTCTCCCGACTCGGGAGAAGAATGCGTCGAGGGTGTCGCGGCAGTCGGGGCTTTGCCTGGGGCGTTCTTCGCGTCGTCGCCGGCTTTTGGTGGGCGGGCGAGTGGCGCGGGGCGGCGGTCGGAGCCTTCGCCGCGCGGCTTGAGGGGTTCGCCGCGGGGGCCAAAGCGGTCGCCGCCGATGGGGGAGCGGTTGCGCTTGGTCTTGCGGCCGTGCTTGGAGCGGCCGGTGACGGGGGAGATGGAGTCCTCCTCCATCGCGGCCGCGGCGGTGAGCGGGTCGAAGTCGGGGTCGGCGTCGCGATCGGCGGCGTTGCGGCTGCTTCCCCTCATCCGGCCCTTCGGGCCACCTTCTTCCAACTCGGGAGAAGGGGCGCGGGACTTGCCGCCGGATTCGAAGCCGAATTCCAGTTCCTTGGCCTGCAGGCGCTTGATCTCGTCGCGCAGGCGGGCGGCCTTTTCGAAGTCGAGATCGGCGGCGGCGTCGCGCATCTGCTTCTGCAGATGCTCGAGATGGGATTTGAGGTTGTTGCCGACCAGGGCGCCGGGGGCGTTGTCGGGGCCGACCCCGACGGTGACGTGGTCCTTCTCGTAATAGCTGTCGAGAATGTCGGCGATGTGGGCCTTGACCGAGGCGGGGGTGATGCCGTGTTCGGTGTTGTAGGCCTCCTGCTTCTCGCGGCGCCGGTCGGTCTCGGCGATGGCGCGCTCCATCGAGCCGGTCTTGCGGTCGGCATAGAGGATCACCTTGCCCTCGATGTTGCGCGCCGCGCGGCCGATGGTCTGGATCAGCGAGGTTTCCGAGCGCAGAAAGCCTTCCTTGTCGGCATCGAGGATGGCGACGAGGGCGCATTCGGGGATGTCGAGGCCCTCGCGCAGCAGGTTGATGCCGACGAGGCAATCGAAGCTGCCGAGGCGCAGGTCGCGGATGATCTCGATGCGCTCCAGCGTGTCGATGTCCGAGTGCATGTACCGGACGCGAATCCCCTGCTCGTGGAGATATTCGGTGAGGTCCTCGGCCATGCGCTTGGTCAGGACGGTCGCCAGCACGCGGAACCCCTTGTCGACGGTCTCGCGGATTTCGCCGAGAAGATCGTCGACCTGGGTGCGCGCGGGGCGGATCTCGACGGGCGGGTCGATGAGGCCGGTGGGGCGGATGACCTGTTCGGCGAAGACGCCGCCGGATTGCTCGAGCTCCCATGAGCTCGGCGTGGCCGAGACCGCGACGGTCTGCGGCCGCATGGCGTTCCACTCCTCGAAGCGGAGCGGGCGGTTATCCATGCAGGACGGCAGGCGAAACCCGTATTCGGCCAGCGTCGCCTTGCGACGGAAGTCGCCGCGATACATGGCGCCGATCTGCGGCACGGTGACGTGGCTCTCGTCGATGAAGACGAGGGCGTTGTCGGGGAGGTATTCGAACAGCGTCGGCGGCGGGTGGCCGGGTTCGCGGCCGGTGAGGTAGCGCGAATAGTTCTCGATGCCGGGGCAGGAGCCGGTGGCCTCGATCATCTCGATGTCGAATCGGGTGCGCTGCTCGATGCGCTGGGCTTCGAGCAGACGGCCGGCCTTTTCAAGCTCGACGATGCGGTGGCGCAACTCCTCCTTGATCGACTTGACCGCCTGGTTGAGCGTCGGGCGGGGCGTGACGTAGTGGGAGTTGGCGTAGATCTTGACGCTCTTCAGGTCGTCGGTCTTCTGGCCGGTGAGCGGGTCGAACTCCTGGATGGACTCGATCTCGTCGCCGAACAGCGAGATGCGCCAGGCGCGGTCTTCCAGATGGGCCGGAAAGATCTCGATCGTGTCGCCCCTGACACGAAAGCTCCCGCGCTGAAAATCCATGTCGCGGCGCTTGTACTGCTGGGCGACGAGGTCGGCGAGGAGCTGGCGCTGATCCAGCCGGTCGCCGATCGCCATCTGGAAGGTCATCGCCGTGTAGGTCTCGACCGAGCCGATACCGTAGATGCAGGAGACCGAGGCGACGATGATGACGTCGTCGCGCTCCAGCAGGGCGCGGGTGGCGGCATGGCGCATGCGGTCGATCTGCTCGTTGATCGAGGACTCCTTCTCGATGAACGTGTCCGAGCGCGGCACGTAGGCTTCCGGCTGGTAGTAGTCGTAATAGGAGACGAAATACTCGACGGCGTTGTCGGGGAAGAAGTTCTTGAACTCGCCGTAGAGCTGCGCCGCGAGCGTCTTGTTCGGCGCCAGCACGAGGGCCGGGCGCTGGGTTTGCGCGATCACGTTGGCGGCGGTGAAGGTCTTGCCCGAGCCGGTGACGCCGAGCAGCACCTGGGTCTGGTCGTGATCGGCGATGCCGGCGACGAGATCGCGAATGGCGGTCGGCTGATCGCCCATCGGCGTATAGTCGGAGGCGAGGCGGAAGGCGATGCCGCCCTCGGACTTGTCGGGCCGGTGCGGCCGGTGTGGCAGCCAGACCTCGCCATCCTTGATCAGCGGATTGCCCTCGGAGATCAGCTTGGTGAGGGCGTCCACGGTGGCGGTGACGCCGCCCTCGGGCAGGTTGCCAGCATCCTCCAGCGACACGTCCATGCCGGCGACCGGGTTGAGGCCGGCGGCGGCGCGCTGCTTCGGATCGGAGGTGCCGCCCATCGAGGTGCCGCGGGAGGTCTTGCTCTGGCTGACGTTGCCTGCGCTGCGTGTTCGGGCGCCTTTGCCCTTCGGCGTGCCTTCGGCGCCGCGGTCGGCGTGGTCGGCGCGGGCTGGCCGGCCGACGGCCGGTTGGCCATCGCTGGTTTCGCGCGAATCCGAGTTGCCTTCTCCCTCGCGGTCGCCCGGGGACGCATCCCCCTGGCGTTCGGCGTCGACCGTCGCGGCCTGGGCGATCGCGTCCGCCCAGCCCGACACGGGGCCAGTCGGCGCGCCCTCGAACGCGGCTTGCGGTGCCTCCTCGAAGCCGCGGCGGCGGGCGGGCGCCGACGGATCGAAGAGCGGTTCGTCCTCGACCGGATCTGGCTGGCGGGAGCGGGTGGGGCGGGGTTTGGAAGCCATGCGTCCGATATAGCGATGCAAGTGGCCGGTTGGAAGCGGCGTGGTGCCGCGACGGACGGCGAGACGTTGGTGCGAGCGACCCTGGTGCCAACTTGTTCGACGGCAGGCGGTCGACGCTTCAGCGCAGGACGAGAAGCGTCAGCGCGAGCGCGGGCAGCGTCACGGCGAGACCGATCCTCAGAAATTGCAGCACGGTGAAATCGATGCCCTCCCGACGCAGCGCCAACAGCCAGAGGATCGTGGCCAAAGAGCCTGTGACGGAGATGTTCGGGCCGACGTCGATGCCGATGAGGATGGCGTTCCGGACGTTTTGCGGCACGTTGGCCGCTTCGACGACGCCGCCAGCAACGAGGCCGAGCGGCAAGTTGTTCGTGAGATTGGTCGCGATGGCGACGATGGCGCCCACCGTCGGGGCAGCCCATTCGCCCAGCGATGGACGGGCCTGCTCGAGCATCGTCACGAGAACGCGCTCGAGGCCGAGCACATCGAGCGCCTCGACGATCACGAACAAACCCGCGACCAGCACGAGCGTCGACCAGGACACGCCTGCGACCGTCGGCCATGGGTTCGAGCGCGTGCCGATCGACACAAGCAGCAGTGTTGCGAGACCGGCCAGCGCTGTCGGCAGTCCGAGATCGGCGCCCAGCGTGGATGCCGTGAGCAGCACGATGATCGCAAGCATCAGGCCTGCGGCCCCGATCCTGCCGCCTTGGGAAAGGACCGGAATGTCGAGGTCGGCGCGAAGCGGGCCGCTCAAGCGCCGTCTCTGCAGCAGCAACAGCATCGCGTAGGTCGCTGCCACGGCCACGAAGGACGGCAGGGCGAAGCGGCCAAGCCATTCTGCGAGCGGTGGCATGTGGCCGCCGAAGACGACGATGTTGGCTGGATTGGAGATCGGCAGGACGAAGGAGGCGGCGTTCGCGACAAAGGCGCAGACGAGAAGATAGGGGATGGGATCTTTCGCGTCGGTTGCGCGCGCTACGGCAATCACGGCGGGGGTGAGGACGACGGCTGTGGCGTCGTTCGAAAGGCAGACCGTGACGACGGTTCCGACGGCATAGATGAGGGTGAAGAGCCGAACCGGCGAGCCTTTCGCCGATCGCGCGGCAAAAGCCGCCAGGTAGTCGAACAGACCCTGGCGCCGGGCAATCTCGGCCAGAAGCATCATGCCCGCGAGAAACAGGTAGACGTCGGTGCCGGCTTCGATCCCGTGGAGCGCCTTGCCGACCGGAAGAAGACCGGTGACGACCAGAAGCGCGGCGCCGGCGACTGCGAAAATCCATTCCGGCCAGCCGAAGGGGCGAAAGATGACGCCGCCGATCGTCAGCGCCGAGACCACACCAGTTTCGAGGATCAGAGTGTGCTGCATCAAGGGGCGGCCGTCAGTGCGGGGCCGGCGTCGCTTCGTCGGCCATCCTGAAGCTTGCACCGAAGATGACCCAAAGGACGAGCGCCGGCACGGCGAATGCACCGAGTGCGAAAAACGCCGCCGCATAACCGTATGTGGACGCGATGTAGCCGCCGACCGACGGGCTGATCGAGGCCCCGATTCCCTGCACGGTCATGACCGCGCCGAGCGCCACATTGACCCGGCCAGTGCCGCGCATGATCTGTGCGACAAGGCCGGGCACGGCGACGCCGAGAAGGCCGGCGCCGACGCCGTCGAGAATCTGGACGGGAAACAGCGAATAGAGATCGCTCCAGATCCCGGCGATGAGCCCACGCACCGGCAAAGCGACCAGCGCAGCAAGCAGTACGATGAAATAGCCACGGCTCTGGGCGACTCTCGAGGCGACAAGCGCCAGCGGGATCATCGTGATCTGGGCGATGATGATCGTGGCTGCCGTATAGGCGGCCGGGTCGATGGAGCCATCGGATGCAACCCGTAGCCCGAGCAGCGGAAGCATCGCGCCATTGCCGAAATGGAACAGCATCAGCGTGCCGGCCAGGATCAGAATGCGGCGGTTCCTGAAGACGGTCAGGACACCCTCAGGTGCGCCGTCCTTCTTCGCCTCTCCCGCCGGCTCCAGCCCACGTGCCGTGGCATGGTCGATATCGTCCGGCCGGATGAAGGCCAGCGCGACGAGCGATCCGACGGCCATGACCGTCATCAGGACGAAAACCGCCGGCAGGCCGTACCAGTAGCCGAATAGCCCCGATAGCGCCGCCGCGATGCCGTTGCCGCCATGATTGAAGGCTTCGTTTCGGCCAAGCTGTTTGGCGAGACCCGCCTGACCGACGAGCCCGAGCGTCAGTGCGGCAATCGCCGGGCCGATCGCCGCTCCCGCAACGCCGGTCGCGATCTGCGAGGCTGCGACGAACGGAATGCTCGGGACGAACAGGATGATGAGCGAGGCCAAAATGACAAGAACGGCGCACACGGCGATGATCGCACGTTTGGCCCGCGTCGCGTCGGCGAGCGCGCCGAGCGGGGTCGTTGCCAGCATCCCGGCAATCCCGCCCACCGTCATGACATAGCCGATCGTCGCTGCGCTCCAGCCTTGGCCGATCAGGAACACGCCGAGGAAAGGACCGAGGCCGTCGCGCACGTCAGCCAGAAAGAAGTTGAGGCCGGAAAGCGCCCTGACCGAGCGCGTGGATGCCTCCCGAGCGCTCAGGCTGTGCTCAACACTTGCTGTCGTCACGGTGCCGATCCTGAAAAAGTCGGCCGAATCTGCAAGACGGGCCCGCGTTGAACAGATGACGCAGATTCCGTGAATACCGTCGATCGCCGCTGCGGTCCTATCACGAGGCCGTGTCGACGAAAGGCGACCGTGCGAATGTCGCCTTTGCCCGGTCGCGTGCAATTGACGTGATTTCTTCCGGATCAAGCCAGGGCGACGCCCTGGGTCGCGTCTGCTTCGTCATGCCCTTGGCGCAGTGTGCGCGTCGTCTCAGTCCTTGCCGACCAGTCGCAGGGCGAAGGCGTAGACGTAGGCGACCTCTTCCAGCTTGGAAAAGCGGCCGGAGGCGCCGCCATGACCCGAATCCATGTTCGTGCGCAAGATGACCGGGTTTGAATCAGTCTTTTTTTCGCGCAGTCGCGCGACCCATTTCGCCGGCTCCCAATAGGTCACGCGCGGGTCGGTGAGACCGGCGAGCACCAGCATCGGCGGGTAGTCCTGTTCCTTGACGTTGTCATAGGGGCTGTAGGAGGCGATGACCTCGTAATCCTCGCCCGACAGGATCGGATTGCCCCATTCGGGCCATTCGGGCGGGGTCAGCGGCAGGGTGTCGTCGAGCATGGTGTTGAGGACGTCGACGAAGGGCACGACGGCGATGATGCCGCCGAACTTCTCCGGCGCCATGTTGGCGACGGCGCCCATCAGCATGCCGCCGGCCGAGCCACCGTTCGCGACGATGCGGTCGTGCGCGGTGTATTTTTCAGCGACCAGATGGTCGGCGCAGGCGATGAAGTCGGTGAAGGTGTTGGCCTTGTTGCGCCGCCGGCCGGCATCGTACCAGGCGAACCCCTTGTCCTTGCCGCCGCGGATGTGGGCGATGGCGTAGACGAAGCCGCGATTGACCAGCGACAGGGCGTTCGAATTGAACGAGGCGGGAATCGCGATGCCGTAGGAGCCGTAGCCGTAGAGCAGGCAGGGCGCCGTGCCGTCGAGCGGCGTGTCCTTGTGATGGAACAGCGAGATCGGCACGCTGGCGCCGTCGCTCGCCGTCGCAAAGATGCGGCGGGTGACGTAGTCCTCGGGATCGTGGCCGGAGGGAACTTCCTGGGTTTTCAGGAGGGTGCGCTCGCGGGTCTCGACATCGTAATCGAAGGTTTGGCCGGGCGTCGTCATCGAAGAATAGGAAAAGCGAATGACATTCGTGTCGTATTCGTAGGTGCCGCCGAGGCCGAGCGAATAGGCCTCCTCGTCGAAGGCCACGACGTGCTCCTCACCGTCTGCGAGGCGCTTGACGACGAGCCGGGGCAGGCCGTCGCGGCGCTCCAGCCAGATCAGATGCCGCTTCAGGATAAGGTGGCCGAGGATGAGCCTGCCCGGCTCGTGCGGCACGAGATCGCTCCAGTCGGAGCGACGGGCGGAATCGGTCGAGGCGGTGCAGATCTTGAAGTCGGTTGCGCCGTCGGCGTTGGTCAGGATGTAGAGGACGCCATCGCCCTCGTCGACGTCGTATTCGACGCCGGTCTCGCGCTCAGCGATGAGGCGTGGCTCCGCGGCCGCGTTGCTCGACGGGATCAGCCAGCACTCGGACGTTTCGTGGTCGTGAATGTCGATCAGGACGAATTCGCCCGACTGGGTCTTGCCGACGCCCATGAAGAAGCCGGTGTCGGTCTCCTCGTAGATCAACGAGTCATCGGCCGGATCGCTGCCGAGACGGTGATAGTAGACCCGGCTCGGACGATGGTTGGGATCGAGGCGTGTGTAGAACACGCCGCGCGCCCGGTCAGCCCAGACTGCGCCGCCACTGGTGTCCTCGATGCGGTAACCGAGGTCCTTGCCGGTGGACAGGTCGCGGAGCGACAGGGTGTAGAACTCCGAACCCTTGTCATCGTGCGACCAGGCGATCCAGTTGTGGTCAGGCGAATGGGCAACGCCCCCGAGCGAGAAATAGGCCTGGCCCGCGGCCTCGTGCTGGGCGTCGAGAAGCACGTCTTCCG
>JBBSUS010000066.1:0-8287 GCA_038234195.1 Hyphomicrobiales bacterium
GCTGGTCCTCCAGCGGCACGGTGAGGAAGTAGTTCGGATAATGCAGGTCGAGATAGGCCTCGCTCTCGGCTTGCGGCCAGGCCGTTAGGCTACTTGCAAGGCGCTCGCGGGCGCGCACGATGCGCTCCTTGCGGGTTGTCTGCGTAAAGCCGCCGGTCAGCGTCGGTTCGGTCTCCAGGTAGAGCGTCCGCAGCAGCTGGCCCTTCCAGCCGTTCCAGACGCCGGGACCGACCGAGCGGATATCGCAGGCGGTGAGGATCGTCAGAAGCTTCAGGCGGTCCAGCGTGCGCACCCGCTCGGCGAAATCGAGGATCGTCTTGCGGTCGGTGAGATCGCGCTGCTGGGCGGTCATCGACATCACGAGGTGGTCCTGGATCAACCAGGCGACGAGTTCTGTTTCGCGGTCGTCAAGCCCGAGGCGCGGGCACAGCGTCAGGGCGATGTGGGCGCCGGCGGTGGAATGGTCCTCCGGCCGACCCTTGGCGATGTCGTGGAGAAGACAGGCGACATAGAGCGCCTTGCGGTCCTTCAGGTCCTTCACGAATTCCGTCGACATCGGCAGTTCGTCGGCGATCTCGCCGCGCTCCACCTTCGACAGGGTCGCGATGGTGCGCAGCAGATGCTCGTCGACCGTGTAGTGGTGATACATGTTGAACTGCATCATCGCGACGATCTTGCCGAACTCAGGGATGAAGCGGCCCAGAATGCCGGCCTCGTTCATACGCCGCAGATGCAATTCGGGGTCGGCTCGGTCGGTTAGAACGTCGAGAAACAGGCTGTTGGCTTCAGGATTCTCGCGCAGCTTTGCGTCCACGAGACGCAGCGATCGCCGGATGAGTTGCAACGCGTCGGGATGGTATTCGAGCTTGTGAAGTGCCGCCAGACGAAAGATGCGGATCAAATTGACCGGATCGTCGCGAAAGACCTGACTGCCCGATATGTTGATTCGGTTGTTGTCGATGTGGAAATCGAGCGTGCCGGGAATTTTCTTGGCGCGGCCGCGCAGGGAAGCGACGAAGCCGCGAAGGCCCGGAGCCGGCTTGGCGTGTTCCTCTTCGAGCACCGAACAGAAAATGCGCGTCAGATCGCCGACGTCCTTCGCGATCAGGAAATAATGCTTCATGAAGCGCTCGACGTCGCGCAGGCCCGGATGGGCATTGTAGCCGAGCCGCTTGGCGATCTCCGGCTGGATGTCGAACGACAGGCGCTCCTCCGCCTTGCCGGTGGCGAAATGCATGTGGCAGCGCACGGCCCAGAGGAAATCCTCGGCCTTGGCGAAGAGCTGGGCCTCACGCTTGGAGAACACGTTGGCGGCGACCAGAGCCTCGGTGGTGTTCACCCGATAGTGATACTTGGCAATCCAGAACAACGTGTTGAGATCGCGCAGCCCCCCTTTTCCCTCCTTGACGTTCGGCTCGACCAGGTAGCGCGTGTCGCCGGTCTTGGCGTGGCGGACATGACGCTCGGCGAGCTTGGCAGCGATGAAGGCTTCGCTCGTGCCCGCGACGATTTCGCTGTCGAAACGCTGGCCGAGTTCTTCGAAGAGCGCGATATCGCCGGCGATCAGCCAGCGTTCCAGGATGGAGGTGCGAATGGTGAAGTCGGCCCGGGCCTGCTTGATGCATTCCTCGACGTTGCGCGAGGCGTGCCCGACCTTGAAGCCGAGATCCCACAGCAGATACAGCAGATATTCGACGACCTGCTCGCCAAGCGCCGTCTGCTTGTAAGGCAAGAGGAACAGCAGATCGATGTCGGAGCCGGGCGCCAGCGTGCCGCGCCCGTAGCCGCCGACGGCAACGATGGCCATGCGCTCGCCAGCCGAAAGATTGGCGGCGATAAAAACGTGCCGCAGGGCAAAATCGTGAAGCGCAGCGATGAGAGCATCCTGCATCGCCGCCAGCCGCTGGGCGCATCTGATGCCACCGCCATCTTCGAATAGTTTGCGCTCGCAGGTCTCGCGTCCGTCGATCACGAGTTGCCGCGACAGGGCCAGCACTTGTTCGCGAGCCTTCACCGACTGACCGCCGGCCGAGTCCCGCCTGGCGATTTCGGCGAGGCTCGAGCGAAACTGCGCAACGTCGATGACGCCGTCGAGCGTCGGGCTTGCGCCTTGATCATCAGGCGCGGTGTTGGATTTGATCTGTGCGGCCGCTGCACTCTTGGTCATCGACGATCCCGTTATCACCCGGTGCGAGCCTATAGGGTAAAAATGCAAAGGGATCGACAAGGGCGAAGGAGAAACCTCTCGCCATCGTCGCGACGTTTCGACTGACGCTCCTTGCGTGACAGACACACCAGCCAAGCACGTTTCAGAAAAAAGGCCTTCCGCGGTTACACGGAAGGCCTTCAGCAATGCCAGCACACATCAGATTTCGTGCGCCGGACGTAAAATTATTTCGCCATCGTCTTGGGCTTGTTCAACTCTTCGGTGGACGACGTGTTGGGCTTGCTCATGTTCTCGGCATTGCCCGGTGCACCTTCTGCCGAAGGCTGAACGGCCGGTGCCACGCCATTCGAAGGCGCCATAGCGTCGGTGCCAGCGGCGACATCCTTGCGCACTTCGGCATCTTTGTTCTCGATTGCCTGGGTGTTGCCCGGCACGACCGTGTCCTGCGACGGGTCGGCAACCGGTGCAGCCATGCCTGACGATGTATCAGACTTCATTGCGGCTTGACCCGTCACTTCGCTGGTCTGGCCAACATTGCTGCCCGGCACAACAGTCTTGGTCTGGGCGAATGCCGAAGCAGAAAATGCCGACAGACCGAGTACAGTGGCGGCGAAAAGAGCGGTCTTCTTCATGATCATTACCTTTCGGGCACCGCGACAAAGCGCACGGCACAAATAATTCTTATCCATTATTGGATGGTCGTGGTGAAGAACGGGGCAGGTCGGCGAAGGTTCCACAAGGATGCTTGGCACATTGCGTCGCGCGACGAGCACACCTGCCATAGCCTGAGCGTTAGGCATCGGACGCCTGCCATATCGGCATGCAGACGGCTTCACATGGCCGATGGAAAGTGCATTGCCGTCAAACAAAAGAGGCGTCTCAGCGATCCGTGTTGACGACAGCCTTCAGACGATAGAGCGTCTCCAGGGCCTCGCGCGGCGACAAGGAGTCGGGATCGACCGCCGACATCGCGTCGACGAGCGGATGCGACCGCTTCTCCCCCCCGGCCGACGGCGGCGAGGAAAGCGTTGCAAACAGTGGCAAGTCGTCGATGAACGCGCCACGCCGCTCGCCCTGCTCGCCGCGCTCGAGTTCTTTCAGCACCTGACGGGCCCTTGCGACGGCGCGCTCCGGCAGACCGGCAAGACGTGCCACCTGTATTCCGTACGAACGGTCGGCGACGCCAGGCCTCACCTCATGCAGGAAGATCACCTCGCCCTCGAACTCCTTCACGCGCATGGTGGCGTTCTTCATGCGCGACAGCCGCGCCGAAAGCGCCGTCATCTCGTGGAAATGGGTGGCAAAGAGTGCGCGGCAGCGATTGGCCTCATGCAGGTGCTCGACAGCGGCGAAGGCGATCGACAGGCCATCATAGGTCGCCGTGCCGCGACCGATCTCGTCGAGGATCACCAGCGCGCGCGGACCGGCCTGATTGAGGATCGCGGCGGTCTCGACCATCTCGACCATGAAGGTCGAGCGGCCTTCGGCGAGTTCATCCGAGGCACCGACCCGCGAGAACAGCCGGTCGACGACGCCGATATGGGCCCTGGCGGCGGGGACCCAGGCGCCGATCTGCGCAAGCACTGCAATCAACGCGTTCTGGCGCAAAAAGGTCGACTTGCCGCCCATGTTCGGGCCGGTGAGCAGCCAGATCGCACCGCCGGGCTTCGATCCTGCGCCGTCAGGCGGCGACAGGTCGCACTCGTTGGCGACGAAAGGTTCGCCACTGCCAAGCTTCAGCGCCGCCTCGACGACCGGATGGCGGCCGCCCTCGATCCTGAAGGCCAGGCTGTCATCGACCGTCGGCGCCGTCCAGCCGGCCGCGACGGCGAGTTCGGCAAGCGCTGCAGAAACGTCGAGGACGCTCAGCGCCTCGGCGCCGCGCTGCAGGCCATCTGCAGCGGCGACGACATCGACGACAAGCGATTCGAAGGCTTCGAACTCCAGCCGCAACGCCTCGGCCGCAGCACCGGCGATGCGGCTTTCCAACGCCGACAGTTCGTCGGTCGAAAAGCGCATGGCAGACGCCATGGTCTGGCGATGGAAGAAGCGGGTTTTCGCAAGTGCCGTTCTTCGGGAGCCGATTTCGGCATCGTCCGCCGGATCGATGCCGCTGGCGGGATCGCTGGTCGCGCTCTCGGTCAGCGCCCTGGCCTGTCCCTCGCCGACCTCGACGAAATAGCCGAGCACGTTGTTGTGCTTGATGCGCAGGTTGCGCACGCCCGTCTCGGCGGCATAGCGGCCCTGCAACGCTGCGACGACCCGGCGCGAATCCTCGCGCAGGTCACGCGCCTCGTCGAGTTGCGGCAGCGCGCCGGGCCTGACGAAGCCGCCGTCGCGGCGCTGGGGCGACGGGGCGTCGACGAGCGTTTCGGTGAGCCGCCGATGCAAGGCGGCAGGCAGCGCCGCCAGGTCCTTTGCCGCATCGGTGATCTCTGGCGGTCCGTCCTGCGCCAGGAGTTCGGCGATCTGCAATCCCGCCTCAAGTCCGTCGCGGATCGCGGCAAGATCGCGCGGACCGCCGCGAGCGAGCGACAGGCGCGACAGGGCGCGCTCGGCATCGGGCAACCGGCCGAGCGCCGAGCGCAGGGCCTTGCGCAGCGACGGGTCGTCGGCGAGGTGGGTCACGGAGGCCTGGCGGGTGCGGATCGCCGTTGGGTCGGTCAACGGCGCGGCGAGCCTGCGCGCGAGTAGTCGCGCGCCGGGGCCGGTCACCGTGCGGTCGATGGTCGACAAGAGGCTGCCCTGGCGTTTGCCGGAGGTCGTGCGAGTCAGTTCCAGCGCGGTCCGCGTCGCCGGGTCGATCTGCATCAGCGAGCCGGCGACGATCCGCTCGGGCCGCTTCAGCGCAGGCCTTGCGGCGAGCTGCGTCTTGCCGAGATAGGCAACGAGCGCGGCGGCGGCCGACAATTCCACCCGCGTAAAGCCGCCGAAGCCGTCCAGTGTCGCCACGTCGAAGAAGCGGCACAGCCGGTCCTCGGCGGTCGCCCCGTCGAAGAGGGCGGCGGGCTCCGGACGAACCGCGCGACCGTGCCGGCGGACAAGGTCGGCCAGAGCCGGATCGCGAAACACCACGTCCGCCATGACGATTTCGCTCGGCTCAACCGCTCCGATGTCGGTCAGAAGCCGGTCGCCATCGGTCTCGCTGAGATGGAAGACGCCGGTCGACAGATCTGTCCAGGCGAGAGCGTAGCTGGCTCCCGGACCGCTGCCGCCGAGCCGCGAAAGTGTCATGAGATAGTTCGGCCGGCCGGGGTCGAGCAGCGCCTCCTCGGTGATCGTGCCAGGGGTGACGAGCCGCACCACATCGCGGCGCACGACGGATTTGGCGCCGCGCTTCCTGGCCTCTGCGGGGTCCTCGGTCTGCTCACAGACCGCTACGCGATGTCCGAGCGCGATCAGTTTCTGAAGATAGCCGTCGGCCGAGACGACCGGGACGCCCGCCATCGGGATGTCGGTGCCCAGATGCTTGCCGCGCTTGGTGAGGGCGATGCCGAGCGAGCGCGACGCTTCTGCGGCGTCGTCGAAGAACAATTCGTAGAAATCGCCCATGCGGTAGAACAGCAGGCAATCGGGATTGGCCGCCTTGATCTCAATATATTGCGCCATCATCGGCGTCGGATTGGCGTCGAACGGGGCTGTCGGCGCGGCGGGAGCATTTCCTGGGCGGCTCTCGGGTGACGCGTTCGGTGTTGCCGTCGCGGCCGAATCCTCGCCTGCAGCCTCATCGTTGGGCATCTCTGGTATGGGGTGAGGCCGTTGCGTCATCGCGATGCGGTTGTCTTTCCCGTGGTGACACGCCGTTCGACGGACGGGCCATTCGGCGTTTGGCAGAGATCGAGGGCGCAGACAATGGCTCGCCTGCAGCCCATAACGCTCCAAGGCCGCGGAGAAAAGCGGGCTCTCCGCTCACGGCTCTTTCAGCAACGAAACATAGCCTGTCATCGTGCGCCCATGTCTTGGCCTGTTGCACTGCGGTGTCCGACAGACCATTCTAGAGGTCGTCAGCTTGCGTTCATACGGTCCGTGCGATGGTGGCTGTCAATGCATCGTCTCTCCCGCGGACGACACTCAGGAACAGGCATCATGATCAGACGCTTTCCCCTCGCCGCCTTCATGGCGCTTTCGACATTCGTCGCCCCTGCTGTCCTCTGTTCGGCCCTCGTTGGTTCAGTCCTCGCCGGTACAGCAATGGCTCAGGGCACGAATGTCCATGTCATGGACTATGCCCTGGCGCACCCGTCCGACAACGCGCAAATTGCAGTTCCTCCGCAACTCGGCGACTCGGTGCCTAAATCGGTAACCCTGCAGCGGCCGGACAACGGCAATTCGGCCTATGGCTATTTCTACTATGCCGGCAAGCCGGTAATCGTCGACATGAAGACCCGTGCCGTCGTGCGCATCGGCAACTGACACCGGTTTCCAACGAGATCTGCCGCGCCAGCCTCCGAAGCCTTAGGCGTGGGGGCCCTCGCCAAGCCGAGGGCACGGCGAGACCATCGTCTTTGACTGTGAGGCCTTGGACGCAGGCTGCACGCCAGATGGTGGCGTGTCAGGCAGCCATGCCACGACTTTCCGACGTGTAATGGTCGATGTAGCGCGGGTTGATGACGGCGCGCGGCAGAACGACCAGCACATCGGTGGTGCCGAACTGATGGTCGACCACGGCCCCTTCGCCGATATAGCCGCCGAGGCGGAGATAGCCCTTGAGCAGCGGCGGCATGACGCTCAGAGCCTTGCGCATGTCGACGGTCGCTGCGCCTTCAGTCAGGAATGTCCCGCGACTGACATGGGCCTTCACCCGCCATTCCTCCGGCGCTGCAGCATTCTGCTTCAGAAAGGCGAGCGGCAGGGCCAGAGCCTCCGGGTCGGTGCCCGACAGGGAGGCACAGCCGAAGAGGACGTCGATATCGTTGGCAACGACGTAGCGCCAGATGCCCTGCCACAACAGGTCTACCGTGCGCTTGCTGCGATAATCCTTGAGGACACAGGAGCGGCCGAGTTCGAGGAAGCGCATGCCCGGATGGCGGGCCAGCATTGGCGCGATGTCGAACTCCTGGGCGGTATAGAAGCCGCCGCACAGCGCTGCCATTTCGCCTCGCAGCAGACGGTAGGTGCCGACGATCCGATCCTCGATCTGACCCTTGCGTGAGTCGTCGATGACAAGAAGATGGTCGCAATAGCGGTCAAACCCGTCACGGTCGCGGCGGGTGACCTTTTGAATCTTCGAAGGCTGCGCGCTCATCTCTTCGTAGAAGACCTCGTAGCGCAGTTGCTGGGCCGCCTTGACCTCGCGCGGATTGCGGGCGAGCCGAACCTCCAGCTGGCCGATCCGGCCGAGAACCGGGGCTTCGCCATCAAAACGCTTGACGATATGCCACATTTTTGCCGGGACATTTCTCAGCGCGGTGTTGCCGTAATCGCGCGCAGCTTTGGCGCGAACGACGGAGCGGCCCAAGGGCGCCATCTTCAAGGCGTCTGCGAGCATTGTGTCCTCCGTCCGGTTCGTCGCGTTCAGCTCATATATAGGAACTCGGCGAAAGATTCATGACTCTTGGTTGCTCTTGAAACGATCGACGGTGAGAAACATTCGCTCCAGCGGTTCTTTCCCCCCTCGGTTCACGACATCTCAACGACAACCCGACCGCGGATCTGGCCGTCGATGATGTCGCTTGCCGCCTGGATGATGTCACCAAAGCCGATCTCGGTGCCGATGGCGCGAAGCTTCGTCGCGTCGAGATCGCTTGCGAGCCGCTCCCACGCCCTGATGCGTCTGGGTTTGGGGGCCATGACCGAATCGATTCCAAGGAGCGACACGCCCCGCAGGATGAACGGCGCGACCGAGGCCGGCAGGTCCATGCCTTGGGCGAGGCCACAACAGGTGACCGCGCCGCCATATTGCGTACCGGCGAGCACATTCGCGAGGGTGGTGCTGCCGACCGCTTCGACGGCGCCCGCCCACCGCTCCTTGGCGAGCGGCTTGCCGGGCTCGGAAAGCTCCGCTCGGTCGATGATTTCGCTTGCGCCGAGATCCTTCAGCCAATCCGTCTCGCTCGTCCGTCCGGTCGAGGCGATGACGTGATAGCCGAGCTTGGACAGCACCGAGATCGCCACCGCGCC
>JBBSUS010000067.1:0-8221 GCA_038234195.1 Hyphomicrobiales bacterium
CGGCATGGGGACCGACAAGATGAACGGACGCCGATGAACTACCGCCATGCCTATCACGCCGGAAACTTCGCCGACGTCGTCAAGCACGTTTTGCTGACCCGACTGATCGATTATCTAAAGCGAAAGGACAAAGCGTTTCGGGTCTTTGACACCCATGCCGGCCGGGGCCGCTACGATCTTGCAGGCGATGAGGCGAACCGTACCGGCGAGGCGACGAACGGTATCCAGCGCCTCATCGCCGCGGCGCCGGAACTCGCTGATGATCCTCTCTTCGCCAGCTATTTCGCCGCCCTCGATCCGGACATCGGCTCAGGGCACTATCCAGGCTCGCCTCTGATCGCTCGGCGGCTCTTGCGACGGCAGGATCGGCTGTCAGCCTACGAGTTGCACCCGATCGACGCCGCCGCGCTGAAAGCCGAGTTCGCTGGCGACATACAGGTCAAAGTGATCGAGTTGGACGGCTGGCTGGCGCTCAAGAGTCATGTGCCGCCCAAGGAAAAGCGCGGCCTCGTGCTGATCGACCCTCCCTTCGAAAAGGTTAGCGAGGTGGCCGACATCCTCGCCGCTCTCGCCAGCGCCCATCGACGTTGGCCGCAGGGCATCTACGCACTTTGGTATCCGCTGAAGCGCCGGACAATGGTTGAGGCGCTGCGGGAAGGCCTCGGCGAGCTTGGCTTTGCCGAAACAATGACCGCAGAGTTCCTGCTCGAACCCTACGATCCGGCCGAGCCGCGATTCGTCGGCACGGGGCTTGCCGTCCTCAACCCGCCCTTCACCTTCGCCGGAGAAGCGCGTGCGGTCCTCGAAACACTGGCACCTCTGCTCGGGCGCGACGTTCCGGCAACAATCGTCGTCCGTGAATCGTCAGCAGACCCGGTTTGAACTGGCAGGTCCGCATTTCCATGCTATCGAAGACAAGAGTTTCGTCGTGATCCTTGAAGGTCCCGCCATGCGTATCGTCAGCCCCCTCCTCGCCTCCCTGTTCCTGACTGGCACCGTTGCCGGCTTCGGCTCGGCCCAGGCCGCCGACTACCTGGAAAGCCGGGGCCCCGCGGTCGTCAGCGCCAACGTTCCGGCCTGCAACGATCCGGCAGTGCTTGGGCAGGTCGAGGACCAGTTCGAATACGGCGCGCCCCGGGTGCTGGAGACCAAGCTTTCGATCCTGGAATTTTCTGCGATGGCCGAGAAGGCATATTTTCCGGCGGTGAAGTCCGGCGAGCCGCCGATTTCGCCCGTCGAGCGACGCTACTGCCAGGCCGAGGCGCTGCTCTCCGATCAGATCACGCGCCGAATCTATTATGTCGTCGAATATCCGATGGGTTTTGCTGCAACCGGCGGTTATCTGGGCGCCTTTTCCCCGGTCAAGGGCTGGCGTACCGAAGGCTGCGTGCTCGGCCTCGACGAGTGGCACGTCTATGGCGCCAACTGTCAGTCGCTGCGCCGCTTTCAGCCTGAGGGCCGAACCGGCTACGGTTACGTCACCAAATAACGATCGAGTAGACCATCATGCGCCTGTATTATTCGCCCGCTTCGCCTTTCGCTGCAAAGGCTCGCATGGCTGCAAGCCATTGCGGCATCACCATCGATTCCGTGAAGACGGACACCTCGGTCGAGCCGGAGGAGTTGATCAATGCCAATCCGCTCGGCAAGATTCCCGCGCTCGTTCTTGATAACGGGCAAACGGTCTTCGATAGCAGCGTGATCTGCGACTATTTCGACAAGATCAGCGGCAATCAGTTGCAGCCGCAGACGGTCGAAGGCTGGCAGACCGCAAAAGTCTATGAGGCGGCAGTCGACGGCACGATCGATGCGCTGATCCTGACGGTCTACGAGGTCCGCTTCCGCCCGGAGGACAAGCGACATCAGCCCTGGGTCGACAAGCAGATGCGCAAGGCGGATCGGGGTCTCGCCTATCTGGAGGCCCATCTCGACGGGATTGGCAAGGAGACCACGATCGCCCATCTGGCGCTCGCGAGCCTGCTGGGCTGGATGGGCATCCGCTTCGAGGAGAAGCTCGCAACGGAATATCCCAAGCTGAAGGCGTGGATCGACGCCTTTCCGAAAACCTTTCCGGCCTACGAGCAGTTGAAGCCGGCTGTGAGCTGACGATCGAACACTTGGCTTCTGACGGCAAAAGGCGGACGCTTCGCAGCGGCCGCCTTTCAGGTTTGCTGTTAGGTGAGATCGAGCGCCCCGCGCATTCGATCGGTACGACGAGACGTCAAAACTTCAGCGCGACACCGGCCCGGATCGAATGTTCGTCGAAGCCCGACGAGATCGAGGTATTGCCGAGATCATACGTCTTGGATCCGAAATCCGAATAACGATATTCGAGCCGCGTCGAGATATCGTCGGTGATCTTCGCCTCGACGCCGGCACCGACCGTGTAGCCCACATTGTCCTTCGAATCGGAAAACCCGTTCGCCGACAATTCGCTGCGAGCTGCCGCTACGCCACCGGTGGCAAAGAGCAGAAATGGATCGACATCGTAGCCGATCCTCGCCCGCAGCGATCCGAAGAGGTTCGAATCGCCCGCAATCCCTCCACCGGTCGCCGGGCTGAAGCCGTCCGCCGTGAAACCCGAACCGCCGATATCGGCCTCAAGGCCGTACACCAGTTTGTCGGCCTGCAGATTATAGCCGGTGTAGACGCCGCCAACGAAACCGTCGCCGTCGAATTTCGCCCCGCCGGACTGGTCGAAATTGCGCATGTTGTAGCCAACGAAGGCGCCGGCATAGGGTCCAGACCAGATGTGAATCGGCGCCGGTGCATCGATCGGCGCGACAGGCGCCACGGGAATGTCGCTCACGACATCGGCAGCCTGCGCAGGTCCGGACGCAAGAAACATTGCGGCGCCGAAAACGGCCGCTGAGAGGCTTTCCCACAGATGATCGCGAAGGCGCATGGCCATTCTCGTATCCACTTCGTCTCGATCGTCCCGGCGAAGCGCGCTTTTGAAGCCCACGAGGACGCCTGCGATGCGCGTTCGCCATTCATAGATGGCGATGACGAAACGCGCCAAAAGAACATTCGGCGGGCGTCGCTGACCATTTCATTCGTTTTTACGCGCACCGTTGCGTCGCCGCAACAGTTGGGGAATTCTCCTGGCGTCGATGCCCGCCGCAAATTCGCTTGCTCTGCGTGACAAGGTGCAAGCCGCCCTGCGGTTCACTTATATGACGGTGACAGGCACCAACGACGAATCCGATTTTGGCCCGCTCCCGGCGACAGCAATATTCAAGATATTCCGGACGCGGTCTGATGCCACGCTTTCCGGCACAGGACGACATGACCGACGAGTTCCCCGACACAGACGACGATGCAATGCCCGATGAGGTGGCCGGTCCCTCGACCGGTGGTCCCGCGTTCGATACCGGGGCGTCGGACGAAGACGGCGGCGACGCGTTGTCTGATGTACGCGAGACCGAGGCCGGCCCGGCGAGCGCTTCACTGCTGGCCGCCATCGACTGGGCTGACGCCGGCGCGCGGCTTCCAACGGAACTCGTCGGCGCCGAACTGATCGCGGCGCTTGCCAGGAAACTGCCGGCCCAGCCGGGCGTCTACCGAATGTTCGGCAAGGATGGCGAAGTTCTCTACGTCGGCAAGGCGCGCTCGCTGAAAGCGAGGGTGGCGAGCTACACGCGTCTCGGCGGGCATACCCGACGTATCGCCCGGATGATCCGCGAGACGCGGCAGATGGAATTCGTGACGGTTCGGACCGAGACCGAAGCGCTGCTTCTCGAAGCCAATCTGATCAAGCGCTTGCGGCCACGCTTCAATGTGCTGCTTCGGGACGATAAATCCGTTCCCTATATCCTCGTCAGCGGCGATCACGACGCCCCCGCGATCATGAAGCACCGCGGCGCGCGTTCGCGAAAGGGCCAGTATTTCGGCCCGTTCGCCTCGGCCGGCGCGGTCGGACGCACGATCAACTCGCTGCAGCGAGCCTTCCTGCTGAGAACCTGCACGGATTCGGTTTACGAAACCCGGACCCGTCCCTGCCTGCTTCACCAGATCAAGCGCTGCGCGGCCCCCTGCACTGGCGAAATTTCGCTGGAGGGCTATGGCGAACTCGTCGGTGAGGCCAAGGCGTTTCTTTCCGGCCGCTCCAACCAGATCAAGAGCGGCATGTCGAAGGCCATGCAGGAAGCGTCCGACGACCTCGATTTCGAGCGGGCAGCAGTCTATCGCGACCGTCTTGCCGCGCTCTCCCACGTCCAGAGCCATCAGGGCATCAATCCGACCGGCATCGAAGAGGCCGACGTCTTCGCCATCCACCAGGAAGGCGGCATGACCTGCATCCAGGTGTTCTTCTTCCGCACCGGCCAGAACTGGGGCAACCGCGCCTATTTTCCCAAGGCCGATTCGTCGCTGGGACCGCAAGAAGTGCTGGGGGCTTTTCTCGCACAGTTCTACGACGACAAGCCGGTGCCGCGACTGATCCTGTTGCCGCTCGAGGTGGACGAGCAGGAATTGCTGACCGAAGCCCTCGGCTTCAAGAGCGCGCGGAAAATCGAGATCGCGGTGCCTTCACGAGGCTTGAAGAAGGATCTCGTCGACCATGCGACGTCCAACGCGCGCGAAGCGCTCGGTCGACGTCTCGCCGAGACATCATCCCAGGCGCGGCTGCTCAAGGGCGTGCAGGAAACCTTCGGCCTGCCGCATCCGCCCCGGCGCATCGAGGTCTACGACAACTCCCACATCATGGGCACCGCAGCCGTCGGCGCGATGATCGTCGCAGGGCCGGCAGGCTTCGCCAAGGCGCACTATCGCAAGTTCAACATCAAGGACACGTCGATCACGCCGGGCGACGATTTCGGTATGATGAAAGAGGTCATGACAAGGCGCTTCTCACGGCTGATCAAGGAGCACGCCGAGGGCCCGCAGCTTGCCGCGATCCCCGCGCATTCGGACGACGCAGACGACGACGTCGAGGAGGAAGACGTCCTCTCCGCCGAGGCGATGCCGGCCTGGCCGGACCTCGTGCTGATCGATGGCGGCAAGGGCCAGATCTCGGCGGTGCGTTCAATTCTCGACGAACTCGGTATCGCCGACAAGGTGACGACCATCGGCGTGGCAAAGGGCGTCGACCGCGATGCCGGCCGCGAACGCTTCATCGTTGAGGGTCGCGACGCTTTCTCGCTGCCGCCACGCGATCCGGTGCTGTATTTCCTGCAGCGACTGCGCGACGAGGCCCACCGCTTCGCGATCGGCACGCATCGCGCGAAACGCAAGAAAGAGCTGATCAGGAATCCGCTCGACGAGATCGGTGGCATCGGCCCGTCCCGCAAACGCGCGCTTCTGCATCATTTTGGCACGGCGAAGGCAGTCTCGCGGGCAGGTCTCTCCGACCTCAAGGCAGTAGAAGGTATCTCGGAGGCCATGGCAAAATCCATCTACGAGCATTTTCACGAGCGCGGCTGAGGACGTCACCGAACTTTCATCGGTGGCAGGTGGTTGACGGGATGCCATGGGAAGCGCTTCAAGGACGTCGGGGGCCGGCGCTCCGACAGTCGGCGCTGTCCGCTAGGCGCCTCTGGGTCCGGTCGCTCTGGGGGACGACGAGATCGGGAGTGATCATTGTCATCTCCCAGCCTCTTGTTCTGGCATGATCTGTTCGTAAGACCGTTCCACTTTACGGATCATGCTGTAGTCGACGCGCACGGCGGAAGCGAACCGTTCCATGGCATCCAGGGCCTACAGCCTTCCCAATCTCCTCACCTATGCACGCATCGTCTGCATTCCGCTGATCGTTCTGTGCTTCTTCGCCGAGGGCAAGCTGTCGGGCTCGGATACGGCACGCTGGTGGGCGCTCGGCATCTTCGTCGCGGCTAGCGTCACCGACTTCTTCGACGGCTATCTCGCGCGGGCCTGGCAGCAGACGTCGACCATCGGCCGCATGCTCGATCCGATTGCCGACAAGCTGCTCGTCGCCGCGGTGCTTCTGCTGCTCGCCGCCGATGGCACCATAGCCGGCTGGAGCCTGTGGGCAGCGATCGTTATCCTGTGCCGCGAAATCCTCGTCTCGGGACTTCGCGAATATCTGGCCGAACTGAAGGTCTCCGTGCCGGTGACCCGTCTCGCCAAGTGGAAGACCACCATCCAGATGGTCGCCATAGGCTTCCTGCTGGCAGGCCCCGCCGGCGACAAGGTGCTGCCGCACACGACGGAGATCGGCATCATGCTCCTCTGGCTTTCGGCCATCGTCACACTTTACACCGGCTACGATTATTTTCGTGCAGGGCTTCGGCACATCGAGGACTGAGACGGCAGATATCCTCTGGAACGACAGGGATTACGCCCCCATCTTCAGGGAGGACGGACGCGCAGCGACGTCCCGGAAAAGAGGTCAGATCGATGAAACTCGTCTATTTCGCCTGGGTCCGCGAACGGATCGGCCTTTCCGACGAAGAGGTCAAGCTGCCTGCCGGCGTCGTGACGGTCGCCGACCTCCTGTATTGGCTGAAGGCCCGCGGCGGGAACTACGACGCTGCACTGCAAGCCCCGGAAATCATTCGCGTCGCGATCGACCATGAGCATTCGGACCACTCCGAACCGGTGGCGGGTGCACGGGAGATCGCCCTCTTCCCGCCGATGACGGGCGGCTGACGATGGCGGACACCCCGGCACAATTCGAGCCCCGGATCACAATCCAGGCCGAGCCGATCGACATCGCAACAGAGATCGCGGCTCTGTCCTGCGGCGGCGATGCCGGTGGCGTCGTCACCTTTTGCGGCTTCTGCCGGGACGAAGGCGGCCGCCTGCGTGTTCTCGAACTCGAGCATTATCCCGGCATGGCCGAACGCGAGATCGGCAGGATCGCTGCGAATGCCGTTGCGCGCTGGCCCCTCCTCGGTCTTCGCGTAATTCACCGCTACGGCAAGATCGCGCCGGGCCAGGAGATCGTCTTCGTCGGCTGCGCGTCAGAACACCGCGATGCCGCCTTCGAGGCATCCCGTTTTGTCATGGACTATTTGAAGACTCGCGCGCCGTTCTGGAAGCGCAAGCACCTCGTCGACGGCACGATCGGCGGCTGGGTCGAGGCCAAGGACACCGACGACGCTGCCACCGAGCGCTGGCACAGGAATTAACCCGAAAGTCGTCGATGTGCTCCCGTGCCGAGCAGTGCGCGAAGCCTGCCGGATAACGTTGACCCAACGCGGATGATTCGTCGGAAGAGGAGAACAGGGCCAGCGCAATCAACTGTATTTCGCACGTGCAGCAACGATATTCGCATGCGCAATACAACGTCGCTTCGGTTCTCGAGCTGCATGCCCTGTATTTCACGATCAGGCACCCTAGTGTTACCATGACATTGATGCACTGGAGGGCACCCATGAAGATCAAGGACAGGCCGGAATTCCTCAATAAACCGAAGCCGCTCAGCTTCCCACCCGACGAAACGGTCATGACCGCGGTTGCCGCCATGGCCGCGCAAAACGTCGGTTCGGTGATGATCGTCGATGGCTCCGGCAAGCTCGCCGGAGTGGTGACCGAGCGCGACATTCTCAAGCGTCTCGTCGGTCAGAAGCGCGATCCCCAGACGACGAAGCTCTCCGAGATCATGACCGCGGGCGTCAAGGTGGCGAAGGCCGACGACGACCTGATCGAATGGATGCGCATCATGTCGAACGAGCGCTTCCGCCGCCTGCCGATCGTCGACGACAATGGCAAGGTCATCTCGGTGATGACCCAGGGCGACTTCGTCTCCTACACATGGCCGAACCTCGTGTACCAGGCGCGTGAAGTGACCCGCTCGACGATCAGCGGCAACTATCAGATCATGCTCGTGATCGGGAGTATCCTGGTCTACACGATCATCCTCGTGGCAGTCCTCGCCGGCTTTTTCTCCAGCTGAACAGGCCTTGAGGCGACAGGGCTCGCGCAGCCGGCTTGCGTGCGATTCTTCCCCATCGTCCATCAAAAGGGAATGCAATCGTACCGCGATAAATCAGGCAGGACGTTTTGAGATTGTCGACGGGCAGCTAACGGCGAGCCGCCCTACTGAACTTGGCCTTGCGGCGGCATTCGCCGCACGGCGGACATTTAACCTGTGCCAACCAACTGCACCAGACAATGAGCCAGTTGGCTGCCGAGGCACCCTCTCTGTGGGTGACGGCGGCGCGTGTCTGCCGTGCTGCGGGTCTGCCGTGAAAAAGGTCCGCACCGGATGAAATAGATGAAAATCCGAGACCATCGGTCAAATTCGCCGCCCTCAAAC
>JBBSUS010000068.1:0-8214 GCA_038234195.1 Hyphomicrobiales bacterium
CCGAGCCGCCACACGCCACCCTTGGCCTCGGTGGCGCCGGTGCCACCCGACATCTCGATCATGCATTCGCCGATGGCCAGAATCTGCAGGCTCACCTCTCCCCGAGGACCGTCCTGAGTCACGCCCTGTACTCCATCGCGCGGTTCGCCCTCGCCGTCATGAATGCGCCTCGTGCGCTTCCGTATCGATGGCCGCCCGCATGCCCTTTTCGACCATATCCGACAAGAGCCTCGTAATCTCCGTAGCAAACGCCTGAGACTCGACCACCGCCGGCGCAAAAACATCGTCGAGGGCAAGGAGCCTCGCCGCAAGTGCAGCCGGATCGCCCGCCGCCGCCGCGACCGCGGCCACGATAGCGGCGTCGCGCGGATCACGCAGTGCGTAGGCCACGCCGGCTTCGGTCTGTCCCATGCAATAGCGCATCCAGGCAGCGATCGCGAACGCGAATGGTCGCGCAGAGCACCCAGCGGCCAGCATGTCCAGCGCTGGTGCGACAAGGCGCTGCGGCAGCTTTTCGGTGCCGTCCATGGCGATCTGGTAGGTGGCGTGGGCAATCGCCGGATTGGCAAACCGCGCGACGAGTTCGCCGGCATAGGTTTCAAGATCGATGCCGGGCAGTTCATTCAGCGTCGCCGCAGCCGCCAGCAGATGCCGTCGAACGAGGCTTGCAAGGGACGCATCCGCCATCGCGTCGCGCACGAACTCATGGCCGGCGAGGAAACCCGCATAGGCGACCATCGAATGGGCGCCGTTGAGCATGCGCAGCTTCATCGCCTCGTAGGGGGCAACGTCCGAGACGAACAGCGCGCCGCCCGCCTCCCAGTCGGGCCGGCCCTGCGGAAAATTATCCTCGATCACCCATTGGGTGAAGGGCTCGGTCTCGACGGCGGCTTCGTCACGATAGCCTGTGAGCCTCTCGGCATCGGCGAGCGTCGCGGCGGTCACCGCCGGGGTGATCCGATCGACCATCGAGGACGGAAAGGCGACAGTTTCTTCGATCCGCGCGGCGAGAGCCGGATCGACACGCCGAGCGAAGCCGAGCACGCCGGCCTTCACCAGCGCGCCATTGTCGGGGAGATTGTCGCAACACAGGACGGTGAACGGCGCGACAGCGGCCGCAAGGCGCTGCCGCATAGCCTCGGTGATGAGACCGAGAACGCCGGTCGGACGGCGCGGGTCGGCAAGATCGGATGCGACCGCCGGATGGGCCGCATCGACGTCACCGCGCGCGCGGTCGATACCATAGGCCTTCTCGGTGACCGTCAGCATCACGATTTTCGTCGCAGGATCGACGAGCGCAGCAAGGGTTTCACCGGGCTCCCGGGTCGCTGCGATGACCCTCGAGAGGCTTCCGATCACCCGCGCCGACACGCCTTCGCCGCCCCGCTCGATCAGCGTATACAGCCCCTCCTGGGGGTTCAGTGCATCCGCGATCTCGGTAGAGCGAAGGCTGACCGCAGCGATACGCCAGTCGCCGCCCGAGCGGGCCAAAGCGGCGTCGGTGTAGACGGCCTGATGGGCGCGGTGAAACGCACCGCAGCCCAGATGCACGATGCCCGTGCCGTGCATCGCTGGGTTATAGCCAAGGCGCGCGACGCCAGATGGCAGCCTGTCGAGCGCTTCGCGATCGAGGCGCGTCACGCCGGCGCTCCCGGCCTCGCTTCGGCCTTGTTCAGGCCTGCCTTGCCAATTCCTGGATGCGACAAGGCCGTGATCACGCCGCGCAGCTCGGCGAGGCCCTTGAGACGGCCGATCGCGGGATAGCCGGGCTGTGCCTTGCGGCCGAGATCGTCGAGAATGTCCTGGCCGTGGTCCGGCCGGAACGGGATCGAGGCATCCGCCCGCCCCGCCGCGCGCCGCCGGTCTTCCTCGCGCAGGACCGCGGCGACCAGCGCCACCATGTCGGTGTCGCCGCCCAGATGCTCGGCCTCGTGAAAGGACGCGTAGAGCCCGCCCATCTCCCGCTTGGTGTTGCGAAGATGCAGGAAATGCACGCGGTCGCCAAGCCGCTCCATCATGCCCGGCAGATCGTTGTCGGCACGTGCGCCGAGCGAGCCCGAACAGAGTGTGATGCCATTGGCGTTGAGGTCGACGGCGTCCATCATGGCGGCGTAGTGCGCCTCGGTCGACATGATCCGCGACAGGCCGAGCAGCGGGAACGGCGGGTCGTCTGGATGGCAGCACAGCCGCATGTCGAGCCTGTCGGCGACCGGCGCGACCTCCTCCAGGAATGCGACGAAGTTGGCCCGCAGCCGGTTCTCGTCGATATCGGCATATTCGGCGAGATGGCGGCGCACGTCCTCCAGCGTGAAGCGTTCGGCTGCCCCCGGCAGGCCGAACACGACATTGCCCGCGAGCGCCGTCTTGCGCGCATCGTCCATCGCCGCGAACCGCTCTTCGGCAAGCGCCACGACCGCTTCGGGAAAGCTTTCACGGGCGCCGGGGCGCTCGAGGATGAAGATGTCGAAGGCCGCGAAGTCATGGACGTCGAAGCGCATCGCCGTGCCGCCATGGGCCACGCGATAGGCAAGATCGGTCCGCGTCCAGTCGAGCACCGGCATAAAATTATAGCAGACGGTATCGATCCCGGCGGCCTGCAGGTTCGCAAGGCTTGTCTTGTAGGCTTCGACATGCGCCCGCCAGTCGCCGCGCTGCTTCTTGACGTCTTCAGAGACAGGCAGGCTTTCGACGACGTCCCAGCCCAGACCCGAGGGCGATCCGTCACTGCGCGTGGCAATCAGGCGCTTGCGGTCCTCGATCGCTTCGGGCGTCCAGACCTCCCCGGTCGGCACGTGATGCAGCGCGGACACGACGCCGTCGACACCCGCCTGCAACATGTCCTCGGCCTTGACCAGATCCTGCGGCCCGAACCAGCGCCATGTCTGTCGCATCGATACCCTCCCCGAAGTGTCGTCCGTTCGGGCACTGTGCTAGCAGAGGATTCGCCTGTTGACTAGTATGGTAGTATGCCGCATAAGCTCGACGAAGGAGGAACGGGCATCGTGACAACGCGCATGATCGAACGACAGGATAGCTGGGAGGCAAGCGCACCGATCGGGCCGCAGCTTCTCAAGAGCCTGCGCGGGCGCATCATCCGCACCGAGCTCGCCCCCGGAATGCGGCTCTCCGAGCAGGATGTGGCCGAGGCCTATGGTTTGTCGCGTCAGCCTGTGCGTGAAGCGTTTATCCGCCTGGCCGAGGAGGGCTTCCTGGAGATCCGTCCGCAGCGCGGCACCTTCGTGCGCCGTATCCACGCGCCGGAGGTCATGGAAGCGCGGTTCATGCGCGAGGCGATCGAGGCCGATATCGTGCGGCTGGCGGCGGCGAACACGACACGATCGCTCGTGGCGGAACTACACACACTGGTTTCTCGTCAGGCAGCGACCGCCGATGGCGACGCCGTCGGCTTCATGGCGCTCGACGAGGCCTTTCACCGCCTTCTGGCGGACGCGGCCGGCAAGCACCTCACATGGTCGACCCTTCAGTCGATCAAGGCGCAGATGGACCGAGTCCGCTACCTCACCGCCGCAGAGTTTCCCAAGGGGCTCCTCATCACCCAGCACAACGCCATCGTCGACGCAGTCGAGAGCGGCGACGAAGACCGGGCCGAGGGCGCGATGCGCGCGCATCTGCGCAAGATCCTCGACGACCTGCCGGCCATCGCAGCGGCCCACCCGCTGTTTTTCGAAGGCGCGCCGCCGCGTGTCGATGCGGGCGCCTGAAGCGACCTCGCCCGAGGGCCGCAATGGCCTGACAGCAAGGCAAGACCGACGGCCGAAAGACGGCCACCAACGACACCCAAGGGAGGAATGAAGAAATGCTCAAGACCTTACTCAAGCAGGCGCTCGTCGTCGGCGCCGCGGCGCTGATCCTGACCGGCGGTGCACTCGCCCAGGAGCGCACCCTCAAACTCGGACACCTCGCCAACGAGCAGAACCCCTGGCACAAGGCAGCGCTGAAGTTCGGCGAGGAACTGTCGAAGCTCACGGACGGGCGCATCAAGGTAGGAGTCTATCCCAACGATTCGCTCGGCAACGAGATCGATCTGATCAACGGCATGCAGCTCGGTACCGCCGACATGACGATCACCGGCGAGAGCCTCCAGAACTGGGCTCCGAAGGCCGCGCTGCTGGCGATCCCATACGGCTACGCTTCGCTCGAGGACGTTGACAAGGTGGCCGGCGGCGAGATCGGCAAGGAGATCGAGGCCGAGATCATCGAGAAGGCGCAGATCCGCCCGATCGCCTATTTTCCGCGTGGGCCCCGCGACCTCACGTCCAACCGCCCGATCAAGACGCCTGACGATCTGAAGGGGCTGAAACTGCGCGTTCCCAACGTGCCGCTCTTCGTCGACGTGTGGAAGGCCGAGGGTGCGTCACCGACGCCGATGGCCTTCTCGGAGGTCTTCACCTCGCTGCAGAACGGCACGATCGACGCGCAGGAAAACCCGCTGTCGCTGATCAATTCGGCGAATTTCAACGAGGTCCAGAAATACGTCAATCGCACCGAGCACGTGCGCTCCTGGATTTATCTGACGATCTCCGAGATGGTCTGGCAGCAGCTGTCGCCCGAAGACCAGAAGGCCGTCATGACCGCGGCGAAGACCGCCCAGGATTATGAGCGCAAACTCTTCGTCGAGGACGAGGCCAACCTCGAAAAGACGCTCAAGGACAAGGGCATGGAGTTCGTCGACGTCGACCAGGCCGCCTTCAAGGCAAAAGCCAAGGACGCGGTCCTGAAGAACGTCAGCGACGAGATCAAGCCGATCGTCGAGAAGCTCTTCGCCAACTGACACGCAGCAGATAGCCTGTGGCGGCATGTCCCGCCGCCACAGGCGCGTTCGCCGATCCGCCGATCCCGTACGCGTCGGTCGCGGCCGAGTTTAAAACGGTGACGGGAGGTCTCCGCGATGATGACGAAAATGCATGACGCCCTGATTGCGATCTGCCGGATCGGCACAGGGCTGGGCTTTGCCGTCCTGATCGTCGCCGTCCTCGTTCAGGTCGTCGGGCGCTCGGTGCTGAACTCCTCGCCGCCCTGGACGGAGGAGTTGACGCGCTTCGCCCTTCTCTGGCTCGTCGCCTTCGGCACCGGCCTGTCGCTTCGTTCCGGCGACCTCGTCAATGTCGACCTTTTCTGCGAATCCATGCCGGGACGCATCCCCTGGATGCTGCGCCTCGCCTCGGCGATCGTCACCTTTGTCTTCTGCGCCTCGTTGCTTTCGGCGGCATGGCTCTACGCCTCCATCGGCGTGCGGCAGACGTCGCCCGTCCTGACGATCCGCATGGACCTCATTTACGTGACGATCTTCGTCCTCCTTTCCCTGCTCGGTCTCTTCGCCTTGTTGCGCGCCGTTGCGATGCTCGCCGCTCGCAGCAACGGCCTGGCGCACATCAATCCGGAGAGACAGGTATGAACCTCGCGATCCTCCTCGGCGTCTTCGCCGCCGGCCTCGTCATCGGCGTCCCGGTCGCGGTGACGCTCGGCCTTGCCTCCTTCGCCTATCTGCTGGCCGCCGGCCTGCCGCTCGTCGTCATTCCCCAGAAGATGTATGCGGGCATGGACGTCTTCGTGCTCCTGTCGATCCCCGGCTTCATCCTCGCCGGCAACCTCATGAACCATGGCGGCATCACCGAGCGGATCGTGCGGCTCGCCAATGCCATGGTCGGCTGGGTGCGCGGTGGCCTCGGCCTGTCCAACGTCGCCGCCTCCATGCTGTTCGGCGGCATCTCGGGCACAGCCGTCGCCGATGCTGCTTCGATCGGTTCGGTGATGATCCCCGGCATGACGAAGGTCGGCTATCCCCCAGCATTTGCCGCAGCCGTCACCGCCGCCTCCTCGACCGTCGGTCCAATCATTCCTCCCTCCGTGCCGATGATCATCGTCGGCTCGCTGTCGGGCATATCGGTCGGACAGATGTTCATCGCTGGAGCGATCCCGGGCATCCTGCTGGGGCTTGCCATGATGGTGACGACCTACATCATCGCCGTGCGCCGCAAATTCCCGCGTCAGGCCTGGGAGGGCTTTCGCGAACTGTTCCGGTCGTTCCTCGGCGCCTTCTGGGCACTGTTCATGACGGCGATGATCGTCGGCAGCCTGCTCACCGGCCTGATGACACCGACCGAAACGGCGATCGTCGCCTCGGTTTACGCCTTCATCGTCGGCGCCTTCGTCTATCGCGAACTGCCGATCCGTCAGGTGCCGGCAATCCTCATCGACTCCGCCATCGCCTCCGCGGCAATCTTGTCCCTCGTCGGCTTTGCCAACGTCTTCGGCTGGATTCTCGTCTCCGAACGCATCCCACAGGCGATTGCCAGCGGCGTCCTGTCGATCACCGACAACAAGTTCTTCGTCCTGCTGCTGATCAACATCTTCCTGCTGATCGTCGGCATGTTCATGGAAACGATCGCTGCGCTGATCGTGCTCTTCGTGCCGCTTCTGACACTGGCCAAGAGCGTTGGGGTCGATCCCCTTCATTTTGCCGTGGTGGTGGTGCTCAACCTGATGATCGGGCTGACGACGCCGCCGGTCGGCGTCTGCCTGTTCATCTGCGCCAACATCGCCCGGCTTCCACTGACCCCGGTGATCAAGGCGATAGCGCCGTTCCTTCTATGCAATATCCTGATACTGATGGTGGTTACCTACGTGCCGCCGATCTCGACCTGGCTTCCCGGCCTCATCTTCCAGTAAAAGCGAACGTCTCGTCTTTCGCCGCAAGGACCCGTCCCATGAGCCAGAGCCCTACCGAGACCCGAGTCTGCCGCCTCTACGGCAAGGGCGATCTGCGCCTCGAGACCGAATCCGTCGCCGAGCCCGCAGCCGGCGAGGTACGCGTGGCCGTCCAGGCCGGCGGCATCTGCGGCTCGGACCTTCACTACTATCAGGATGGCGGGTTCGGCCCGATCACCGTCAAGCAGCCGATCATCCTCGGCCACGAGGTCGCGGGCCTTGTCGAGGCGCTGGGCGAAGGCGTCTCGGGCCTGACGATCGGCCAGACGGTGGCGATCAATCCGAGCCAGCCCTGCAATTCGTGCAAGTTCTGCGACGAAGGCCTGTTCAATCATTGCCTGAACATGCGCTTCTTCGGCTCGGCCATGCGCATGCCGCATGAACAGGGCGCGTTTCGTGATCGGATCGTCGTCGATGCCGCGCAATGCGTTCCGATGTCCGACCGCCATAGCGCGGCGGAGGGCGCCTGCGCGGAGCCGCTCGCCGTTTGCCTCCACGCGGCCAATCAGGCTGGCGAGATCGCCGGCAAGCGGGTGCTGGTCACCGGCGCGGGACCGATCGGCGTTCTTTGCGCCGCCGTGGCAAAGCTCCGCGGGGCAATCGAGGTGGTGGTGACGGATTTGCAGGACAAGCCGCTGGCGGTCGCAAGCGCGATGGGCGCGACACGCACCATCAACGTTGCCAGGGACGGCGCGGCGATGGAGCCGTTTTCGGCCGACAAGGGCCATTTCGACCTGGCCTTCGAGTGCTCGGCGGCCGCTCCGGCCATCGCCTCGGCCATCGCCAGCGTCAGGCCGCGCGGCCGCATCGTCCAGGTCGGCGTGACCGGCAACCAGCCGGTGCCGATCAACGCTCTCGTCGGCAAGGAAATCCAGTTCGTCGGCACCCATCGCTTCCACGCCGAATTCGCCGAGGCCGTCAAGCTGATCGACGAGGGCAAGATCGACGTGAAGCCGATGATCACCCATTCGATCCCGGTCGACCGCCTCGACGAAGCCTTCCGCATCGCCGGCGACCGGACCAAGGCCGTCAAGGCGCAGCTGATCTTCGCCGCCTGAGCGGAGCGACCAAGCGTCGGGCGCCGAGCCCGGTCGGCGCTGCCCGCTCGGCGCTGTAGCCAAAACCGATGATTGCAGCGGCGTTCGATATGGCTCAGCGCCGATCGCTTCGCGCTAAACATTGCAAGCCGACGCGCTCAGCGCCGATCCGTTCTCCATCCCCTTGATGGTCCGAGGCCGCAGACAAGCGCGTTAACGGCCCTTCCGGTCGCGTCATGCTCTATCGTTTCGCCGTCGGTCAAACCGGTCTCGACCGCTCCTTCGTCGGCTTCGTCCGATTGGAAATCGGCCAAACGAACAACAGGAGCGACATCCATGTCTTCAGGTGACATCGCCCATCTCGGCCATATCGAGATGCTGACCGACAGATACGACGAGAGCCTCGATTTTTTCACGCGCATCTACGGCCTCAAACTTTCTGGCGAGG
>JBBSUS010000069.1:0-8176 GCA_038234195.1 Hyphomicrobiales bacterium
GAGGCCGTTGGCGAGCTTGGTGATGTCGACGCTCATGCTGCCGCTCCCTGGCTGACCGCACGCGAGCGCGCGGCGATGTAATCTTCCACGGCGTCGATGTCGTTGGGCAACCGATCCATCGTCTCGGTCCTCTGCATCAACTCGCCATGGCTCGGCGGCAGGCTCGGCGCGTGGCCGGTGGCCGTTTCGATGGCCGCCGGGAATTTCGCCGGATGGGCCGTCGCAAGCGTGATCATCGGCGCTGTCCCGGCCTTCTGCGCGGCCACGGCGACGCCGACCGCGGTGTGCGGGTCGAGCAGGTAAGCCGTGGTTTCCAGCGTGTGGCGGATGGTTTCGATGGTTTGCGCCTCGTCGGTGGAGCCGGCGTCGAACTCGCACCGGATCGCGTCGAGGATCTCTTGCGGCAGGGTAAAGCTGCCGGACTGCGCCAGGCCCTGCATCAGCCGGCGCACGGTGGCGCCGTCGCGGCCGCAGGCCTCGAAGATCAGCCGCTCGAAGTTCGACGACACCTGAATGTCCATGGAGGGCGAGTGGGTGGCTGTCACCCCGTCGGTCTCGTAGGCGCCGCTGTCCAGCGTGCGCACCAGGATGTCGTTGGCGTTGGTGGCGATGACCAGGCGGTCGATCGGCAGACCCATGCGCTTGGCGCCGTAGCCGGCGAAGATGTCGCCGAAATTGCCGGTGGGCACCGTAAAGGAAACGGCGCGCGCCGGGGCGCCGAGACTGGCGGCGGCGGTGAAGAAATAGACGATCTGGGCCATGATCCGACCCCAGTTGATCGAGTTGACGCCCGACAGCGCGGCCTTGTGGCGGAAGGAGACGTCGTTGAACATCGCCTTCACCAGCGCCTGGCAATCGTCGAAGGTGCCGTCGATGGCGACGGCGTGGACATTGTCGGCGCCGGAAGTCGTCATCTGGCGCTGCTGCACCGGCGAGACTCGGCCATGCGGGAAGAGGATGAACAGGTCTGTCCGGCTTGAACCAGCAAAGGCGGCGATCGCCGCGCCGCCGGTGTCGCCGGAGGTGGCGCCGATGATGGTCGCGCGGCGGCCACGCTGCTTCAGAACATGATCCATCAGCCGCGCAATCAGCTGCATCGCCACGTCCTTGAAGGCGAGCGTCGGACCATGGAAGAGTTCGAGGAGATATTGGTTGGCGCCGATCTGCACCAGTGGCGCGACGGCCGGATGCGGGAAGGTCGCGTAAGCCTCGTCGACCATGCGCCTGAGATCGGCCGCCGCGATGTCCTCGTCGGTGAAGCGCGACAGGATGTCGAAGGCGACGTCGGCGTAGGGCTGACCGGCATAGCCGGCGATGGTGGCGGCATCGACCTGCGGCCAGCTTTCGGGCAGGTAGAGCCCGCCATCGGTGGCGAGGCCGGCAAGCAGCGCGTCGGAAAATCCAAGGCTCGGCGCCTCGCCTCGCGAACTCACATACTTCACGTCGCATCCACTTCGGTTTTGACCGCTTCGCGCATCGCGCCGCGAAGGGTCGTTGGATCGAAGGCGTTGATCTTGCGAAGCGCCTGGCGCATCGCTCGCCCATCCGATCCGTGGGTGATATAGAACGGCCCGCCACGATAAGGGAAGAAGCGAGCGATGCATATGGTTACAGCCTTCAAGGCCGTTTCGTTTGGTGCGGCGGCACTGGCGCTTTCGGCGCTTTCGGCCTGCAATTCCACCCGGCAGGGCGACGAACTCGCCTCCAGCGGCGATTCGCTCAGCACGCCGCCGGCCTCGGTCACGGCGAAGGCCAAGCCCCTGGAGGGTCTGGAGGCGCCCTATTGCCCGGAGGTCAGCCTGCGCGAGGGCACCGCGATCCTGAAAAAGGAGATTGCCGGCAAGGTCGACTACGTTGCCTCGATCACCGAGGCGACCCGCGATTGCCGCATCGTCGACGGCAAGCTGCGCATCGAGGTCGGCCTCGTCGGCCGGGTGGTTGCGGGACCGGCCGGCCAGGAGCGTGTGCTCAAGCTGCCGATCCGCATCGCGGTCCTGAAAGACGGCAAGGACGTCGTCTATTCCCAGCTCGGCTACCAGTCGGCGGTGGTCAGCACGACAGCCGGCGCCCAGAGTTTCGTGTTCGTCGACCGGGGCGTTTCCGTCGCACAGACCGGCAAGCGCAACCTCACCATCTTCGCCGGTTTCGACGACGGCGGCAGCCAGTAGCGCAAACCGTTCGGGTTCGCAGCGGGAGGCGATCAGGCCTCCTGCCAGGCGGCCAGAGCCTCGACGACGGCGGGGAAATCACTCAGCAGGCTGATCACCGTCTCGGCGCCGGCCTCGCTGAGCGCTTCGGCATGGCCGAGCGAGGAATGACGGGCGCCGGTGAAGCCGACGACGCGGCAACCGGCCTTGGCCGCGGCGGCGACGCCATGCACCGAATCCTCGATCACGATGGCCTGCCTGGGTTCGACGCCGAACTGCTCGCAGGCGTAGAGAAAGACGTCCGGCTCGGGCTTGACCTTCTTGGTCCCGACCTCCGGGGCCGAGAAGATGTGCGGCATGAAATAGTCGAGCAGACCGACATGGTCGAGCTCGATCTCGAGGCGCGCCGAGGAGGAGTTCGAGCAGATGCAGCGTGGCAGCTCCAGCCGGTCGAGGGCGATGCGGGCACCGGCGATCTCCTCGACGTCGCTCCCGAGTCGTCGGTCGATCTCGGCGTCGACCGCGACGGAAAAATCCGCCGGAAAGCGCACGGAATGCTCCTCCGACAAGCGCGCCATGATCGCCGGCCAGGTGAGCCCGGCGTAACGCGTTGCGAAGTCGAGCGCCTCCATCTCGATGCCGTGGGCCTTCAACAGCTCGGTCTGGACTTCGGCGGCGATGATTTCCGAATCCACCAGGACACCGTCGCAGTCGAAGATCACGAGAAGGGGCTGCGACATGGGAAACACTCCGGTGGGCAGGCAAGAAAGGGGTGGCGCGGCGGCGACCGGAACGCGGCGGTGCGCCTCGAAAGGGCAGCTCGTATCATCGGATCGGCGGCCGTGCCGGTCGGTTATCACGGCCGGCCCTCACGAAAAAGCTTCGATTTCACCGATTCTTTACGCTGTTCGGTAACCATGAGCATCAAGGTCGATTGTTTTGCGTAACCGGTGGTGAAGATGGCAATGAAGCGTTCCGCGTCCCTGGCGACGATTTCGATGGCGGATGTGGCTCTCGTGGGGGCGGCCGATCAAGGCGCCCAGGCAAGCCCCGTCTGGCTCGATCAGATCCTCAAGGGCCATTGCGTCTCGCAGATGGAGGCGCTGCCGGAAAATTCCATCGACGTGATCTTCGCCGATCCGCCCTACAATCTGCAGCTCGGCGGCGATCTGCACCGTCCCGACCAGTCCAAGGTCGATGCGGTGGATGATGCCTGGGACCAGTTCGAGAGCTTTGCCGCCTACGACGCCTTCACCAGAGCCTGGTTGCTCGCGGCCCGCCGCGTCCTGAAGCCGAACGGCACGATCTGGGTCATCGGTTCCTACCACAACATCTTTCGTGTCGGCGCGGCCATGCAGGATCTGGGTTTCTGGATGCTCAACGACGTGGTCTGGCGCAAGACCAACCCGATGCCGAATTTTCGCGGCCGCAGGTTCCAGAACGCCCATGAGACGATGATCTGGGCCTCGCGCGACCAGGACGCCAAGGGCTACACCTTCAACTACGACGCCATGAAGGCGGCCAATGACGACGTGCAGATGCGGTCCGACTGGCTCTTCCCGATCTGCTCGGGCGGCGAACGGCTGAAGGGCGCCGACGGCCGCAAGGCGCACCCGACGCAGAAGCCGGAAGCGTTGCTCGCCCGTGTGATTCTCTCCTCGACGAAACCGGGCGACGTGATCCTCGACCCGTTCTTCGGCACCGGTACCACGGGCGCGGTCGCCAAGCGGCTCGGCCGGCACTTCGTCGGCATCGAGCGTGAGGACGACTACATCGAAGCCGCGCACGCCCGCATCGCGGCGGTCGAGACACTCGACGCCGACGTGCTGCAGGTCTCCGGCGGCAAGCGGGCCGAAACGCGCATTCCCTTTGCGAGCCTGCTCGAAGCCGGGCTGATCGCGCCGGGCGCCGAACTCACCGACGTCAAGCGGCGCTGGCGGGCCACCGTGCGCGCCGACGGCACCATCGCGTTCGGTGCCGACGCCGCCTCGATCCACCGCATCGGCGCCAAGGTCCAGGGGCTCGACGCCTGCAATGGCTGGAGCTTCTGGCATATCGAATCCAGCGCCGGACTGAAATCCATCGACGAATTGCGCAAGACCGTGCGCGAGAGCCTCGCCGTCGTCGGCGGCTGACGGCGGCGTCCCGCGTCAGTCCACGGGAAGCCCGCGATCGCGAAGATCGCGGGCCAGCGTCTGCGGATCGGTGAAATGCACCGCCTGCCAGCCCGCTGCGATGGCGCCGTCGACGTTCCGCGGCGAATCGTCGATGAACAGGGTGCGCTCCGGCACCAGGCCGAACTCTGCGGCGTGGCGATCGTAGATCGCCTTGTCGGGCTTGATGATCGCGACGTCGCCGGAGACGGTGACGCCGCGGGTGCGGGTCAGCACGGGATACATCGCCTGCGCCTCGCGAAACGTGTCGGAGGCGAAATTGGTCAGCAACGTCACGTCGACGCCCTTGGCCAGCAGCCCTTCGAGAAGCGCGACGCTGCCGTCGTAGAGATGCGGCACCATCCTGTGCCAGTTCTGCCGGAACGCCCTGATGTCGTCGGCGCGGCCCGGATGACGGGCGATGGCCTCCGCCTCGGCGTCGACCCAGCTGCGGCCGCGGTCCTGCTCGATGTTCCAGTCGGGCGAACACACTTCGTTCAGGAAGAATGTCCGCTCGGTCGCGTCGGGGATGCGGTCGCGGTAGCCCAGGTCCGGATCGTAATGGATCAGCACCCGGCCGATGTCGAACACCACGTGGTCGATGGTCATGTCGTCGTCTTTCCGGCTGGCGCCTCGCGCCAGCCTCAAGGGGTCTCTGCCAGGGCGCCCGTCAGGTCAGACGTTCGGGGCATCCCCAGCGTGGTCGTGGTCGGCGAGGGCCCGGGTCAGCACCTTGGTCATCAAGGTCGGCAGCGCTTCGCTCCCCAAACGGTCCGGCGTCGACCACCAGCCGTCGATCGGCGGCGTGGCGGTGAGAGTTGCGACATAGACCTCGAGCGAGATCCGGAAATGGGTAAAGCCGTGTTCGATCGTCCCGGTGAAGCGCCAATCGGCAGCGAAGGGCGCGCAGGCTGCGCCCGTCGCGCCATCGGCCCCGGCGCTCCATCCGGTGGAGGGGGGCTCGCTCATGCCGCCCAGCATGCCCTTGTCGGCCCGCTTGCGCAGGAACACCGCGCCATCGGACGCGCGCACGGCGACGAAAGCTGCCCCCTTGCGATCCGGCACGGCGCGCTTGGCCGCCTTGACCGGAAACGCGCTCTGGCGGCCTTCCGCCGCCGCCCGGCAGTCTTCTCGCCAGGGACACAGCATGCAGTTCGGGTTCTTCGGCGTGCAAACCGTCGCGCCGAGGTCCATCATCGCCTGGGCGAAATCGCCTGGCCGTTTTGCCGGTGTGACGGCGGCCACCCTCTCGCGGATGATCCTGCGGGCCGCCGGTAGCGGCGTCTCGATGGCATGGACCCGGGTAATCACCCGCTCGACATTGCCGTCGACCACCGCGATGGGTTCGTCGAAGGCGATGGCGGCGATGGCGGCCGACGTGTAGTCGCCGATCCCTGGCAGCGCCTTCAGTGCTTCGGCGGTGCCCGGAAACACGCCGCCATACTGATTTGCGACCATCCCGGCGCAGGCGAAAAGATTGCGGGCGCGGGCGTAGTAGCCGAGCCCTGCCCATTCACCGAGCACGTCGTCTTCGGGGGCGGCCGCGAGATCGTCGACCGTTGGCCAGCGCGCGGTGAAGCGGGCGAAATAGGCTTTGACAGCGGCGACCGTGGTCTGCTGCAACATCACCTCCGACAGCCAGACGCGATAAGGGTCCGGGGCGACACCGCTGGCCCGGTCCTGCGGCGAGACACGCCAGGGCAGGGCGCGCGCGTGGCGGTCGTACCACGCCAGAAGCGCCGCGGACGCGGTTTCGGGCAGGCTTTGACTGGCGGGCGAAGCGTCTGAACCTGGGGTCGATCGCGGCATCGGATTTCTTGACTCGCGGGGGCATTCCGCGCATTCGGCTGGGTCAGCCAGACTGCGAGACCCATGACGTGATCATCAATTACTACGCCCTCAATCTGGACAGGTCTCCCGATCGCTGGGCGGCGATCGACGCCGATGCGAGGGCGTGCGGGATTGATCTCATACGGGTCCCGGCGGTCGATGGAAAGAATGTTCCGCCGCAAGACCGCGTGATCCTGGACGAGGCCGGTTTCCGCCGGCGCCACGGCAAGATTCCGCTTGACGGCGAATATGGCTGCTATCAAAGCCATCTCGACGCCTTCGACGCCTTCCTGGCCAGCGATGCCGACGCGGCGGTGATCTTCGAGGACGATGCGCAGCCCTTGCCGCCGTTTCGCGAAACGCTCGACGCTGTGCTCGCCGTCGACGATTGGGATCTCGTCAAACTCATGCACCATCGCATGGCGATCTTTTCGCCGGTGCGATCGCTGCTCGGCGACCGCCGGCTCGGCAAGGCCTGGTTCGGCCCGACGGGCGGTTCGGCCGCCTATCTGGTCAACCGCCGCGCTGCCGCGCGTCTGCGTGACAAGCTGGTGCCGATGCGGCTGCCCTACGACGTCGCGCTCGAGCGCGGCTGGTCCTTTGGCTTGCGGGTGCGGCACGTCCGGCCCGATCTCGTGCGGGCCAACCCTGCGACGAAGGCCACGCTGATCGGCGGTCGCAAACGCTACGCCACCCAGAAGCTGCCTGCCCATCGCCGGTTGCCGACCTTGGCGTTCCGCAGCGGCGAACTCGTGCGGCGGGCATTCTACGCCGCAGGTTCGGGTTAGCGCGATGATCAAGCGTTGGATGCTGTCGCGCCGCTCGCTCGATCCGCGCCTGATGATGCTGGCGATCGCGATGCTGGCGATCGGCGACAACATCGGCAAGGCCGTCTTCGTCGTCTTCCTGCTGATCGGCGCCAATCTCGCGTTTGGCTGGCACCGTTCGCGGCGCTGGGCCGATCCCTGGTTCTGCGGCGCGATCCTGCTCTACGTCGTCTGGACATTTGGGCTGATCCTGTGGCGCGGCGAGACGATCATCAACAATCGTCTCGTGACCTATGCCGCGATGATCGGCGGGTTCGTGTTTCTGCCGATGGCACTGGCGCTGGTTCGCCGCCCTTTCGACGCGCTCGTCCTCGGGGGGCGGATCGCGCTGCTGGCGATCCTCGCCCTGACTCTTCTCGACTGGCCCTTTGACGGCCACCGCCTGGGCCTGGGCCTCAACGAGGCGATCTTCGCCTTCCTGACGGCGGCCTGCGCACTCGCGGCGCGGATGAAGGCGCAGATGCCGCCGGCCTTTCTCGCCAACAGCCGGCTCTGGTTCTATGCGGCGCTGCCGCCCGTGCTGCTCAGCCAGACCCGGGCGGCCTGGCTGGTGTTTGGCCTGGTGGCGCTGTTCGACCTGGCAGCGCTCGTCTTCCAGTCACGCCGGTGGGTGCGCGACTGGCGGATCGCCGCAGCGGTCCTCGTCGTGATCGTGCCGGCAACCATCCCTGCGGCGATGCTGGTTCAATCGCGCTGGGACCAGGGCATTGGCGAAATCGACCGCTTCGACGAGACCGGCGTTGCGGTCGGCTCCTTGGACGTGCGCATGGTGATGTGGCGCGGCGCATTCACCCTTCTGAAGGAGCATCCGTTGATCGGCGTGGGCGCGGCCGAACGGGTCGAGAAGGTCGCCGAGCAGGTGAGCGCGGCCAATGCCGCCTACGTTCGCAGCTTCACCCATCTGCACAATGTCTTCATCGACGAGGCCCTGTCGAGCGGGCTGATCGGGCTACTGTTTCTGTGCGCGATCTTCGTGGTCTTTCTGGTTCGCACCTGCCGCGCGCCTCCCGGTCAGGGCATGGCGACCTCGTCGATCGGTCTGGTGTTTCTCGTCGTCACCTTCGGTTCGTTCCATGGCGTGCTCTTGAACGAATGGATGATCTTCATGATCTTCGGTTTCATGACGCTGCTCCTGACCGCCCTTCGTCGCCAAGCCTTCAAGGCACGGGTCGCTGCCGTCCGCATTCGTGCGCCGATCGGCGCCCAACTGGTGGCGCCA